>NZ_JBSGXB010000042.1:0-36696 GCF_053609185.1 Streptomyces sp. NPDC054956
GGCCCCGGCGCCGACCACCAGGGCCGGGATCAGGATGACGAGCCACAGGGCCTGGACCCCGATGAGGGAGCGCCGGCGGCCGATGGCCACCAGGCAGTCGTAGGCGAGTTCGCAGCCGATCCGGACCAGGCCGAGGCCCATCAGCCAGGGCAGCGCGGCGGCCGCGGGCAGCCAGCGGTCCCCGTAGACGAGCCCGACGATCGGTGCGGAGAGGGCGGCCAGCAGGACGCAGAGCGGCACCGTGCCCGTCATCACCACGCCCAGGGCGCGGCCGAATCCGCCGGCCAGCGCTCCGGGTGTGTCGGCCAGCCGGGAGAACCCGGCGAAGGAGACGCGGCGGGCCGCCTCGGAGATGATCCGCACGGGCCAGCCGGAGATGTTGAAGGCGAGCACGTAGAACCCGAGGGCCAGTTGGTCGAGGGCGGAGCCCACCACCATGGTGTCCACGTTGACGACGCCGAGGGCGAGCATGCTGGCCCCGGCCAGGGGAAGCCCGAAGCGCAGCAGCGCCCGGGCCTGCTCGCGGTCCCAGCCGAACCTCAGGGTGCCGGGCGCGGCGAGGCAGCACCCGACGAGGGCGGCCACGTTGCCGGCCACGGAGCCCCAGGCGAAGCTCATCGCGCCCCAGCCCTGGACGGCCAGGAGCAGGGTCACCGCGGTGCTGAGGACGAAGTTGAGGGCGTCGATGGCCATCCGCCGGCCCTGCGCGAACTCCCGGGTCAGGAAGCCGGCGGGCACCTGCGACAGCCCGTCCAGGACCACGCACACGCACATCACCCGCAGCACCCCGGAGGCCTCGGGCGAACCGAGCACCCGGGCCACCGCGGGGGCCGCCGCGAACAGGACGGCGTACAGCAGGCAGCTGGAGGCGGCGCTCAAGGTGAGCACGGTCGGGGCGAAGCGGCGGGGGTCGCCCTCCCAGCGCACGATGGCCAGCGAGACGCCGAGCTCGTTCGCGGAGAGCAGGACCAGCAGGACCGTCTGGGCGATCCCGTAGACGCCCCAGGCCTCGGGGCCGAGGAAGAAGCGGGCCAGGACGATGCCGGTGACGAAGTTGCCCAGCCGCATGACCACGGTGTTGACCAGGCTCCACCGGGCGGCGGAGCCTACCTTGCGGCCCAGGGCGGGTGCCTCGGGCGGGCTCTGGACGCCGGTACCGGCCTCTGCCGCGGGGCCCGTCACGGCGATCCGTTGGAGCGGTACTTGGTGGACGGCAGGACCTTGAGGGCCATCGTCGCGGTGGGGTCCGTCGTGGTGGACGAGGGGTCGGGCGCTTCGACGCCGCCGGACCGGGGGGTCGCGGGCGGGGCGGGTTCGGGCCGGACGGGCGCGGGAGCGACGGGCCGCGGAGCGACGGGCCCGGGAGCTACGGGTTCGGGCACGACGGGCTCGAACACCTCGGGCTCGAACACGGCGGCCTCGGACGCCGAGGCCTCCGCGGCCACGGGCGGCCGGCGCCTGCCCGTCGCGGCGGGGTTCTCGGCCTTGCGGCGGCGGGCCTCCACGAAGAAGGTGGCCACCAGGCTGAGTACGAAGCCCAGCGCCCCCGCCATGACCAGGTACTGGATCCGCGTCTTGACCTGCGGTTCCGGCTTCTGGGGCGGGACGATCGTCGCCATGCGGATCATCGCCTCCGGCGCCACCGCCTGCTGGGACTGGAACTCCTGGAGCCGCTTCTCGGCATACTTGGTGAAGATCTCGTCCGACTTCAGGACGGCGTCCGGATCGGTGCCCGTGACGCTCAGCCACATGAAGGGCCCCTGCGCGTTGTCGGCGATCTTCGCCTCGTACTTCCCGGTGACGCCCTGGGACTTGAGGTCGGCCTTGGAGTCGTCGGAGTTGAGGTTGCGGGCCAGGCCGTCGGCCATGCCGGTGAGCGAGGCCTGCGTGCTCAGGAAGGGGTTGCCGTCGAAGGCCACCGTGGCCTTCTTCGAGTTCAGCAGCGTCACCGTGCTCTGCGACAGGTACTCCACCGGGACCATCACGTACACGCCGGCGGTCAGCGCGGCCGTGAGCAGCAGTCCGGGCAGCAGTACGTACCAGCGCCTGCGCATGACCCGCCAGATCTCCGCGAGATCCATGGTCTTCCCCCTCGCGGCGGCGTCGTGTCCCCACGCGCCGCCGCCCTGTTCATTGCGGTGATTACGGTTGTTGAAATGGTGCGGTGTCGAAGCGGTCCCGTGGTGCGCCGGTACCGAGTCGTTACGGTGCTCCGGGTGCTCCGGGTGCTCCGGGTGCTCCGGGTGCTCCGGGTGCTCCGGAGGCGACCAGATCGGTGGGCCGCGGACGGGCCGCCGCGGTGCCGCCGTCGAGCAGGACATCGGCGATGCGCTCGCTCGCGCGGCCGTCCCAGAGCTCGGGGCAGCGCGCCGCGGGCGGATCGTCGAGCACCCGGTGCACCGTGGCGGTGATGCGCTCCGGGTCGGTGCCCGCCAGGACGTTGGTGCCCTCCTCGACCGTGATGGGACGCTCGGTGTTCTCCCGCAGGGTCACGCACGGCACGCCGAGCGCGGTGGTCTCCTCCTGGATGCCGCCGGAGTCGGTGAGCACCAGACGGGCGGAGTCCTGCAGGGCGATGAAATCGAGGTAACCGGCCGCCGGCACCAGCCGGATCCCGCCCGGGACCCCGATCTCGGCGAGCCGCTCGGCCGCCCGCGGGTGCACGGGCAGCAGGAGCGGGCAGCGGTCGGAGATCTCGCCCAGGGCCTTCAACAGGCCCCGCAGCGCGGCGGGATCGTCGACGTTGGCCGGCCGGTGCAGGGTGACCAGTCCGTATCCGCCGCGGGTGAGCCCGTAGCGGTCGAGGACGTCGGAGGCCCTGGCCCGCTCCAGGTTGGCGAGCAGGGTGTCGATCATGACGTTGCCGACGACGTGGATCTGGTCCTCCCGGTACCCCTCCGCCCGCAGGTTCGCGGCGGCGTCGGGGGAGGGGGCCAGCAGGTAGTCGCTGACGCGGTCGGTGGCGACCCGGTTGACCTCCTCGGGCATGCTCCAGTCCCGGCTGCGCAGTCCGGCCTCCACGTGGGCCAGCAGCGGGCCGGCCTTCGCGGTGACCAGGGCGCAGGCGAGCGTGGAGTTGATGTCGCCGACCACCACGACTGCGTCCGGGGCCAGTTCCTCGACCAGCGGCTCGAAGGCCGCCATCACCCGGCCGGTCTGCTGGGCGTGGCTGCCGGAGCCGGCCCCCAGGTAGCGGTCGGGGGGACGGATGCCCAGGTCGCGGAAGAAGACGTCGTTCATGGAGTCGTCGTAGTGCTGGCCGGTGTGGACCAGGACGACCTCGGCGCCGCGGCGCTCCAGGGCGTCCATCACCGGTTTGATCTTCATGTAGTTGGGCCGTGCGCCGGCCACGCAGATGATCCTCGTCATGATCTCAGAGCACCTCCACCTTGGGCCCGGACACCCGGTTGCGGCAGTCCAGGATCAAGGAGGCGTGCTCGGTGATCATCGCGTAGTCGAAGGCGTCGTGATCGGTGAGCAGGACGACCACGTCGGCGGCCGCGAGCTCCTTCTTGGTCGGCTCGACCCTGGAGAGGCGGGCGTCCACCTTGATGCTCTCCACCACGTGCGGATCGGCCGCGCGGACCTTGGCGCCCATGTCGAGGAGCAGCTGCGCCACGCGCACGGCGGGCGATTCCCGGGCGTCGCCGGTGTTCTTCTTGTAGGCGAGCCCGAGGAGCAGGACCCGGGAGCCGTTGACCGAGCGCTTCTTGGCGTTGAGCGCGTCCATGACCCGGCGCGAGACGTACTCGGGCATGTGGCTGTTGATGTCGTTGGCCAGCTCGACGAAGCGGAAGTTCTGGCCGAGTTCGCGCTGCACCCGCCAGGACAGGTACGACGGGTCGATCGGCAGGCAGTGACCGCCGACCCCGGGGCCCGGGGTGAACTTCATGAAGCCGAACGGCTTGCTGGCCGCGGCCTCGATGGTCTGCCACACGTCGATGTCGAGGTGGCGGGCGAACATGGCTATCTCGTTGACGAGGGCGATGTTCACGTGCCGGAAGGTGTTCTCCAGCAGCTTCGCCAGCTCGGCCTCCTTGGGCGAGCGCACGGGCACCGTCTTGTCGACGAGGCCCGCGTAGAAGGTCTCGACGGCCTCGAGGGAGGCGGCGTTCACCCCGGAGACGACCTTGGGCGTCTGCTGGAAGCCCCAGACGGTGTTGCCCGGGTCGATGCGCTCCGGGCTGTAGCCCAGGTGGAAGTCGACACCGGCGGTGAGCCCCGAGCCGTCCTCCAGGATCGGGCCGAACAGTTCCTCGGTGGTGCCCGGATAGGTGGTGGACTCCAGCACCACGGTCGCGCCCGGCCGCAGGAAGCGGGCCAGCGTGTGGGCCGACTCCTCGATGTAGCGCAGGTCGGGGGCGCCGTCCTGCAAGGGGGTCGGGACCGTGACGACCGCCACGTCGAACCCGCCGCAGTCGCGGGCGAGTTCGCTGGCCTGGTAGGTGCCGGCCTCCAGGGCCCGGCTCAGCCGTTCGGAGGAGACGTCCTCCACGTACGACTCGCCGGCGGCGAGGCTCTTGACCCGCCGCGCGTCCACGTCGTACCCGACCACTTGGTGTCCGACCTCGGCGGCCCTGATGGCCAGCGGAAGGCCGACGTAACCCTGTCCCACGACGACGACACGCATCAGTGACTCCTGTTCGCGGAACCGGCAGACGGGGTGCGGCGGATGAGTTCCCGGACCGTCATGAGGAGGAAGGCGGCATTGGTGGTGAAGTAGCGCTTGGCCAGGCGGCGCGGCTCCTGGAGGGTGCGGTAGAACCATTCGAGGCCCATCCGCTGCCACACCAGCGGAGCCCGCTTGGTGATGCCGGCCAGGATGTCGAAGGAACCGCCGACACCGTGCACCACGTGGGCGCCGGTGCGCTTGCCGTAACCGGCGGTGAAGATCTCCTTCTTGGGCGAGGTCATGCCGAGGAACAGCAGCTGTGCGCCGCTGTCGGCGACCGCGTCGGCGATCGTGCCCTGCTCGGCGTCCTCGAAGTAGCCGTTGCGGCTGCCCGCCACGCGCAGCGCCGGGAACTGCTCGGAGATCCGCCGGAGCATCAGCTCCAGTACGTCCTGACGGGCGCCGAGCAGGTAGACGGGTACGTCCGCGGTCTCGGCTGCGGCCAGCAGTCGCATGAACAGGTCGATTCCGGCGACCCGTTCGGGCAGCCGGACACCGAGCACGCGGCCGGCCCACACCACGGCCTGGCCGTCGGCCAGGACGAGGTCGCAGCCGGCGACCGCCGCCGCGAGGCGGGGGTCGCGGCGCATGTTGACCAGCTTGGCGGCGTTGACCATGCCGATCTCGATCTGCTCACCGCGCCGTACGGCCTCCAGGCAGCGCCGGACGGTCTCGTCCATGGTCAGTGCGTCGAGGGCGACCCCGAAGAGGGTCTGTCTGTGGTTCATTCCCCGAGCCCCTCGAGCCGCCCGAGCCAGGCGTGCAGGAGCCAGCCGAACTCGTAGGGCCTGCACTCCCGGTCCACCGCCAGGGGGCGGAAGACCCGGTCGAGCGGTGCCAGCCGGGCCTGCGGGAGCACGCGGGTGGTGAGCCCGCGGGCGGCGCGGACGGCCTTGACGGGGTCGCCGCGGTAGACCTTGCGCCAGGTGACCCCGTAGTCCTCGAGGATCATGGGCTCGCGCGGGGTGCCGTCGGGCCCGGCGATCTCGGGCACGGCCGTCATCCAGCGCAGTCCGCGGCGGATCTCGGCGCCGAAGTCGGTGCCGCCGGCCTCGGCCAGGTCGAAGAGGGCGGTCGGGGCCATGGCGTGCTGGTGGACGCTGTAGACGGGGTATCCCTCCACCACGCCGCCCGTGCGGGCGTCGTAGTGCCACCACCACTGTCCGCCGTCCCCCTGGAGGGCGCAGATCCGGGCGGCGCACGCGTCGGCGGCCGCGAGGGCCCGCGGGTCCGAACCGCTCGCGTGCAGCCGGGCCAGCGCCTGCAGCGGATAGGTCTGGTCGGCGAAGCAGGCCACGTGCGAGCGGTAGCCGGGAACCAGCCCCGGCCCGGTGGCGTGCGGGAACAGCGGGCTGTCGCCGACCCTGGACGCCAGCAGGCGGTCGCGGGCGGCCGTGAGCCGGTACTCCACGTCCACCTCGGCGCGGGCGGCGGACAGCGCGGAGAGCACCCAGGCCGCCTCGACCGTGTACTGCGGCCGTCCGGGGACGTCGAGTACGGCCACGCGCGCGAGGGCGTCGGCCAGCTTCGGGTGCCCGGTCTCGGCGGCGGCCCACGCGATGAGCGCGGCGTCGCCGAGGTTCGTCACCGCGGGCAGCCTGTCCACGAGCAGCGCCGTGAACTCCGCGGCGGTGAGCCCGCCGAACAGGGCGCGCTGACGCTCCTCGGGCAGGAACCGGGCGCCCAGGGCGGTGATGGCCGCGTACCGGGTACTGGTCCCGCGCCGCTCCACGCGGCGGGTGCCGTCGGACGTGACCGTCCCGACCCGGGTGAAGACGAAGGTCTCCGCGTCCCGCAGGTACATCTCGGGCAGCCCCGCCTCCGCCAGCGCGAGCAGCCGCTCGGCCAGGGCGTGCAGCGAGGCGTCCTCGTGAGCCAGTGCTTCCAACCGTGTGGACTTCACGGGGTCCCCACCCCGGATTCCTGTGTGCCGAGCACACCCCGTATGTCCGAGCCGAACCGCTCCAACACACTTACCCCCTCTGAATTGTTCCTCGGACAGACCCGGCGGTCGTCGTTCCGTGGAGGGGACCGCGCATGACGGGGCACGTGCCCGCGGCGTGATCTCCCCGGTGGCACGAGCCGTCCGCGGCCGCCTCCTGGATCCCCCTCCAGTGACGCCCCGGACGGAGCACGCACGGACATTGGCGCCGGGCGGACGCTGTCGCGCCTGCCGTCACCTTGTCCGTGATGTCCTCGTTGTGTACAACCCCCCACTGAACACAGCCTGTTGCCTGCTCAGATCCCGTGTACAGGGACAAGGTATGCCCAAGGATGTTCGTTGATTGTGGTTTTGAGGAAATGCCGCTGACCTAAATTGCGGACGTTCCGTCAGGTCAGCTCGCTCAGCGTCCCGTTCGACTCCTGGTGGAGCGCTCCCGTCCGCGGGCACTCCCACACTCCCGGCTCGCCCTCGCGTTCCACCAAGCGGACCCCGGCCCTCCCCACCCAGCCGATGCGGCGGGCCGGAACCCCGGCGACGAGGGCGAAGTCCGGCACGTCCCGGGAGACGACCGCACCGGCCGCCACCAGCGCCCAGCGGCCCACGCGCACCCCGGCCACGCACACCGACCGGGCGCCGAGCGAGGCCCCTTCGGCCACCACGACCCCGGCCGCCTCCCAGTCGTCGCCGCGCTTCAGCTTTCCGTCGGGGTCGACCGCCCGGGGGTAGAAGTCGTTGGTGAGCACCACGGCCGGGCCGATGAAGACTCCGTCACCGAGTTCGGCGGGCTCGTAGACGAGTGCGTAGTTCTGCAGCTTCACGTTGTCGCCGATGCGCACGCCGGGTCCGACGTACGCCCCGCGCCCCACGATGCAGTCCCGGCCGAGCCGCGCGTCCTCCCGCACCTGCGCCAGATCCCAGATGGTGGTCCCGTCCCCGAGTTCGGCCGTCTCGTCGACCTGGGAGGAGGGTTGAATTCGGACACTCACGGGGCGGTCCCCTTACGGCTCGCGAGGCGTTCGGATGCACGGCGTACTGGCGTACGAGGGGAGCATATGCCCCCCGCGCGGGGCTCGCGGTGCAGATCAACCGACTGTTCACGGAGTGGACTTGAGGATTCCGGCGCCGGCGGGCGCCCGGCAGGCTTAACGCCTCCCCATCGCTTCCTTAAGCGGAACCTAAGGCTCAGGCGTCCCGCCTGGAATCGATCAAATGTCCGTTTCGGGGCGGCTAGCGTACTGCCGGAACCCCGACCACCGGTCATTCCCGGGGCATCCCCCCACGCCCCGTCCCCCCACGCACCATCCCCCCACCCAGCATCCCCCCACCCAGCATCCCCACCCAGCATCCCCACCCACAATTTCCCCCCGCACATAGAGGCAGGCACGCGATGGGCAGCACTTCCGGTCACCGGCGCAGGACGAGCACGAAGACGAAGGCCGTGGGCGCGGTCGCGGCAGCGGTGGTGATCGGCGGTGCCGCCCTCCTGTTCACCGGCACCGCGCAGGCCGCCGCCGTGGGCGCCGTCTACACGAAGTCCAGTTCCTGGGCGGGCGGTTACACCGGCCAGTACGTGATCACCAACAACAGCGGGCAGTCGCGGCAGGGCTGGACCCTGGAGTTCGACCTGCCCGCGGGCACGAAGATCGACTCCCTGTGGAACGGCACCCACACGGTCTCCGGGCGCCACGTCACCGTGAAGCCGGCCGAATGGAACGCGACGCTCGCCGCCGGGGCCTCCGTCACCGTCGGCTTCGTGGCGAGCGGGACCGGCACCCCCGGCGCCCCGACGGCCTGCCGCATCGACGGAGCGAAGTGCTCGGCGGACCAGGGCACGGCACCCACGCCCGGTGGCCGCCCCACCACCGCCCCGACGGCATCGGCATCGCCGAGCGCGAGCGCACCCGCGCCGGGCACGTCCTCGGGCCCGCCGACGAAGACCGCCTCCCCGTCCGCACCCGTCACCACTCCGCCGGCGACGGGAACCCCGGCCGGCGGCGCACGCTTCGCCCCGTACGTGGACACCTCCCTCTACCCCGCCTACGACCTGGTCGACACCGCGGCGAAGACGGGCGTGAAGGAGTTCCACCTCGCCTTCATCACCTCGGGCGGAGGCTGCGCCCCGATGTGGGGCGGAGTCACCGACCTCGCGAGCGACAAGGTGGCCGGACAGATCGGGGCCCTGCGGGCCCGGGGCGGGGACGTACGCGTCTCCTTCGGCGGTGCCGCCGGGCACGAACTGGCCCTGAACTGCGCGACCGTGAACGAACTGGCCGCCGCGTACGGCAAGGTCGTCGACCAGTACCGGCTCACCAAGGTCGACTTCGACATCGAGGGCGCGGCCCTGCCCGACACCGCGGCCAACACCCGCCGCGCGCAGGCCATCGCCCAGCTGCAGAAGTCCCACCAGGGCCTGGACGTGGCCTTCACCCTGCCCGTGATGCCGGAGGGCCTCACCCAGCCCGGCGTGGCGCTGCTCGCCGACGCGAAGAAGGCGGGCGTACGGGTCGACGGGGTCAACATCATGGCGATGGACTACGGCCCGGCCTACAGCGGGGACATGGGGCAGTACGCGATCCAGGCCGCGACGGCCACGCAGGCGCAGGTCAAGGCTGTGCTCGGACTGTCCGACGCGGCGGCCTGGAAGGCCCTGGCCGTCACGCCGATGATCGGCGTGAACGACGTGGCGAGCGAGATATTCACCGTCTCGGACGCGACCCAGCTCGTGGAATTCGCGAAGGCGAAGGGACTCGGCCGCCTGGCGATGTGGTCCGCGGCCCGCGACAAGCAGTGCCCGGCCGGCGCCGTCAACTACGCCGACGCGACGTGCAGTTCCGTACTCCAGCAGCCCCTGGCCTTCACCGCGGCCTTCGGCGCCCTCCGCTAGACGGCCCAGCCCCCGCCCTGGCCGCCACGACAACCCCGACCGCCCCGGTCGGCCACGCGGAGGACGCGTGCCCAACCGGTCGGCCGGGCCCGGCACCCGGCGCCCCGTCACGCACCGACCGAAAAGCCCATCCCGACCCAACACCAGCCGGGTCGGGGTGAAAGGGGTTCAGCGACGTACGTCATGCGCTGTGCAGTCCCGTGCCGCGCCCTGGTGAACGTGGTGTGTCGGATGCGGGTGGTTGGATGCGGGCATGTCAGAAGATCTGCGTGTTGGCGGTGCTGAGGTCGCGCTTGTGGGGGTGGACGGGCAGCCGGCCGATCCGGCGTTCCTGGTGAACGCCGCTCCGGCCGAGGTGCTGGGGCGGTTGGAAGGGGCTTCGGGGCCCGCAGGGCGGTTGGCGGCGGCCGTGTACCGGGCGTCGGTGCACCTGCACGGGGACGCCGCCGCGGGGGTACGGCGGGGAATGCTGGCGTTGGACGCCGCCCGGTACGGGGACCTGGAGCTGTCGGCACGGATCAACGCCGTACCGGTCGAGGGGGAGCCCCCCGCGCGGTGGGGGGTGGAGTGGGCCGGCGGCGGCCAGGTCGACCACCGCTTCCGGTATGCCATCACCGGCCACACCGGTGGGGTTGTCGCGGTGACGACCACGGTGGTGGACGGCCGCCCGGTCGCCGTCACCGCCGGCGAGGACGAGACGGTGCGAGTCTGGGATCTGACCACCGGCCGGCCGATCGGCGAACCCCTCACCGCCCACACCGACTTGGTGTGGGCGCTGGCAACTGCCGTGGTGGACGGCCGGCGGGTCGTCGTCGCCGGCGGCAATCACCAGACGGTGCCGGTCTGGGACCTGGCCACCGGCCGGCCTGTCGGCGAACCCCTCACCGGACACACCGACTGGGTGTTCGGGGTGGCGACCGCGGTGGTGGCGGGCCGTCCGGTCGCCGTCACCGCCGGCGAGGACGAGACGGTGCGGGTCTGGGACTTGGCCACCGGCCGGCCCGTCGGCGAACCCCTCACCGGACACACCCGTGACGTGTGCGAGGTGGCGACCGCCGTGCTCGACGGCCGTCCGATCGCCGTCACCGCCAGCTGGGATCGAACCGTGCGGGTCTGGGACCTGGCCACCGGCCGGCCCGTCGGCGAACCCTTCACCGGACACACCCGCATGGTCAACGCCGTTGCGACCGCTGTGGTTGACGGTCGCCCGGTCGCCGTCACCGGGGGCGACGGCGAGACGGTGCGGGTCTGGGACCTGGCCACCGGCC
This sequence comes from Streptomyces sp. NPDC054956, assembly GCF_053609185.1. NCBI lineage: Bacteria > Bacillati > Actinomycetota > Actinomycetes > Kitasatosporales > Streptomycetaceae > Streptomyces > Streptomyces sp. NPDC054956. Next base: position 10,770 of record NZ_JBSGXB010000042.1, read on the forward strand.
GGCCCATCGGCGAACCCGTCATCGGACGCACCAACGCGGTGACGGCAGTGGCCACGACCATGGTGAACGGTGGCCCGGTCGCCGTCGCCGTCACAGACAGCTACGGCGAGATGGTGCAAGTGTTCGACCTGCCCACCGGTCGGCCCATCGGTGAACCCCTCACCGGACACGCCGGCAGGGTCAACGCCGTGGCGACGACCGTGCTCGACGACCGTCCGATCGCCATCACCGCCGGCTCGGATCGCACCCTGCGGATATGGGACCTCGCCACCGACCAGCCCGTCCGTGAACCCCTCACCGGACACACCGGCAAGGTCAACTCCGTGGCCACTGCCGTGCTCGACGGCCGCCCGGTCGCCGTCACCGCCGGCAACGACGAAACGGTACGGGTCTGGGACCTGGCCACCGGCCAGACCATCGGCGAACCCCTCACCGGACACACCAGCAGGGTCAACACCGTGGCCACTGCCGTACTCGACGGACGCCCGGTCGCCGTTGCCGGGAGCTATGCCGGGACGGTGCGGGTCTGGGACTTGACCACCGGCCGGCTCGTCGGCGAACCCCTCACCGGACACACCAGCGAAGTCTCGGCAGTGGCCACGACCATGGTGAACGGTGGCCCGGTCGCCTTCACTGCCGGCCACGACACAACGGTGCGGGTCTGGGACCTGGCCACCGGCCGGCCCGTCGGTGAGCCTCTCGCCGGACACACCGACCGGGTGAACGCGGTGGCCACTGCCGTGCTCGACGGCCGCCCGGTCGCCGTCACCGGCGGCGACGAGACGGTCCGGGTATGGGACCTGACCACCGGCCAGCCCGTCGGCAAGCCTCTCACCGGACACACCGACCGGGTGAACGCCGTGGCCACGACCATGTTGAACGGCCTCCCGGTCGCCATCACCGGCGGCGACGAGACGGTCCGGGTATGGGACCTGACCACCGGCCGGCCCGTCGGTGTGCCTGTCACCGGACACACCGACCGGGTGAACGCGGTGGCCACGACCACGCTGAACGGCCTCCCGGTCGCGGTCACGGGTGGCGACGAGACGGTGCGGGTCTGGGACCTGACCACCGGCCGGCAGATCGGGGTGGAGTTGGCGTTCCCCGCGCCGGTCCAGACGGTGGCCTGGACCCCGGACGGCCGGCTGGTGGCGGGATTCGGCTGGGAGGTCGCGCTGCTGGCCGACCGCTGACCCGGCCGCTCACCGGGTAAAACGCCAGAGAGTGGCGATTCTCGTGCCCTAGGATCGGGCAGTGACGAGCGACCTTTCCACTTCCGAATGGGTGTTTGCCGACGAGTTGCTGCTTGAGGGCCGCGGCGGCCCGGACGCACGCTACGTACGTGACCAAGCGCGGGGCGTTTGCAGGGTGGTGCACGCCGGAGCAGCGATCGCTCCCGGTGACGCCAGCAGTCTCGTTGGCCTGCTCGGCGACCCGCAGGCATTCGTCAACGAGCCCACCGAGCCGGCCCACCTGCGCGAGGGAAGCCGCCGCCACATCACTGAGGCCCTGCTGATCCACGCGTGCCGCACCGACGATCCGGGCCTCGTCCGACGACTCCGGCAGGTCGCACCGTCCGAGGTCCACCGCATCGACCTCCGACTCCTGATACCGGAACAGTGCCTGCTCGCACTCTTCGACGGCCTCGACCAGGAAGAACTGGGCGTTCGTCACGCCGCCATGCGCATGGTGAGCCACATCGACCGGCCGACCGACATCACACCACTCCTCGACGTCATCGTCAGCGAGTTGGCCTCCCCCGAGCACGGCCGCGGCTACGATCGCGTCGCACCTGCCGACGGCGCCCGCTGGGCACTGGTCGCCCACAGCCTCGAAACCGACGATCTCGCCGGCCTGTGCGACCGGGTGTCGGCGGCGATCGCCCCGTCCGCACCGACCCAGAGCGCGCTGCGCACACTGGCCGCCCTGTACGCGGTGGCCGAGCAGTTCGACCAGGTGATCAGCCTTGTCGGCCGGGCGAGCACCCGGGCCGCGGTCATCGGTGGAATCCATGACGCCGTCTGCAAGATCGCTTGGAACCTGGAGCTTGCGCGGCCCGTGCCCAACTCCCGCTACCCGTTCGCCGAGGTCATCGCCGTCGCCGACGGGCTGGCCACCAACGCCGCTCACCGCAAGCAGGTTGAGGACATCCGCAAGCGGCACAACCGGCTCCGCCCCGCGAACGCCTCGTCCGCGAGTTCGCCCAGCGCCACGTAGTCGGTAGGGAAGCCGGCTCGGCCAGGAACGGCTTGGCTGCATCGGCGCCGCCCATGCGTTCCTGTCCTTCCTTCATCGAGGGCTGTTCCCATGGCCCCCGGCCGCCACCATTGCCGCCTGCTCGCGCAACGGCGACTCCACCGGCATCAAGTTCCAGACATTGGACGCGCTCCTCCAAGGGAGTTGGGACTTCGAGGCCGAGACCGGGGGCAGGGCCAGAATCACGGTGTCGCAAGGTGGGAACTGGGCGGTGACAGGAGGCGAGGTGGGCGAGCCTTGGTCGGAGGAGGGCACATGGTCCCTCGCGGCCGGCAACCTTTCGATGGCCGTGAAGCGGCGCGAGCCGTACGTCGTCCATGACGTGCCCAAGGACGTGGAGAAGGTGCTGGCAGGCTCGTACACCATCTCGGGTGGACTGACCGGTGTTCGTCGCCGCGGCGAAGCGGCTCTGCCCCGTACGCACGAGTGGTGGTCACGGGGCAGAGCCGGTCGGCCTTCAGTTGAACTGCAGGACCGTCTCGTCTGCTTCCTCGAACAGTCGGACGATCATTTTGTGGAGCAGCATGGTGCTCTCGGCCCTGTCGAGGAACGCTTCCCTCATGTCGATGTGCCATGGGTTGCGGGGGGCATCGGCGACCTTGTCGGTCCAAGCGGCGACCTGATTGTCCAGGGTCGCCTCGAGCACGTCGAACTCGGAGCCGGCGGATTCCTTCGTGATCTCCTGGCCGGCCAGCAGGTCCGCGATGCGGGTCAGTTCGCTGTGCACGAGTAGCAGGGCATCGATGGGGCTCATTTGCGCGCCCGGGGGTGTCGCGTCCCGGTCCTGGTGTTCCTCGATCTCGTCGATCAAGGCCTCCACGGCCTCGAGCTCCTCTTCGACGGCGTCCACCGCGGATGCCAGGGTGGAGCTGCTCTCCACGACCCACATCTTCGGGTCGGTCACGCGCACCGTGATGGCGGGTGTCTGCCGTCCGATGTCGGGCGGGGAGACCACGGACCACTGCGGGATCGGCGTACGAACGAGTCGTGCGAACCCGGCTCGGGTGTCCAGGGCTCCTGCGAGTGCGGTGTGGAGGCCCATCTGGTGCTTGGTGAGGAGGACGTCGAGAGCAGCCCCGGCCGAGGCGTCGGAGCAGGTTTCGGTGTCCTGGTCGTGGTCACTCATTGGTCTCCGCCTCCTTCTTCAGACCGAGAACATCGATCAGTCGCGTGCGTGCACGGAAATGGGCCTGCCGCACCGCGGCGGGGTTCTTGCCCAGGATCTTGGCGGTCTCCTCGTGGCTGAAGCCGTCCAGGTTCCAGGCCATGGCCTCCCTTTCCGCCGGCGGCAGTGCCGCGAGGAGGTCGACCATGTATTGCTGGCCGTCGGTGAGGATGACGCCTTCGACCGGACAGGTGCCGCCCTCCCGGTCCGGCACCGGGTCCGTCGGGAGGACGCGGCTGTTCGTCTGACGGAGGTACTTCCGGTACGCGACCTTGCGGAGGTAAGCCGCAGGGTGGTCGAGGGACCGCCATTTGTCCGGAAGCAGTGTCAGGAAGGCCTCGTGTGCGGCGTCGGCCGCTTCATAGGGGCTCGCGCCCAGGTTCATGAGGAAGGCCGACACCCTCGTCATCTCCGAGGTGTAGAACGCCTCGAACCGGTTGTTCTGCTGGACGGGCGCCATCTGCAGCAGGGCCGAGGGGACGGTGTCGGTGTGAGGTGGTGCGGGAAGCTCTGTCACCGTCACTGCTCCCCGCCGTGGCCGCCGTGGCCGCCGTGGCCGCCGTGAACGCCGGGACCGCCGATCAGGATCTCGACCTGACGGTCCGTGGACCGCTCCGACAGGCGGCTGCCCGGCGGAAGGGACCGGACCCGCTCCGAGAGACCCTGCTGTGCGACTTCCGCCCGGCGGACTTCAGCCCGCTCCTTCACCACCCTGTACGCAAGTCGGGTCAAGGCACCGATCACTGCGGTCACCACCGCCACCACCGCCGTCATCGTCGGATCCACGATCTGCCCTCTCGACTTGGCGGTGCAGAGGAGCGCCGCGTCTGGTGCTTAAAGCAAGGAGAGGGCCCGAGTGTGACATCGCACCGAAAGAAATCTTGAACGGTGACTGCTCACTGCTTGTGGGTAGGTGGACGGCGGCGGATCCGGTTGTGTCGTGGGGGTGGGTTGCGTGGCGCCTGTGGTGATCGTGCATGGGATCTTCAATTACGTCCGGGGTGCGGGACCGGAGCTGGCGGCCGAGCGCAAGGCGGGGCAGCTGCGACCGCGGCTGGCCGAGGGGCTGGAGAAGCTGCTGCCGGGGACCGTGGTGCCGGAGGTCGCGGTGGCCTACTACGCGGATCTGCTGAGAACCCGGGCTCCGGAGGAGGTTCAGGACGACGGCCGGCCGGCCGGGTTCGATGACCTGACCGCGCCGGAGCGGGTGCTGGTCGCGCAGTGGCTGACCGAGGCCGGGGCAGCGGTGCCGGCGGAGTCCATGAACGTGGGGTTGGCGCCGCTGCGCCAGATGCTGGGCTGGCTGGTCGACACGCACGGTGGGCTGGCCGGGGTGGTGCGAGAGCAGATGATCGGGCGGATCGAGCGGGCACTGGTGGCGAACCTGCGGGAGGCGGAGGCGTACACCACCTGGCCGGACCGGCGGCGCCTGGTGCGGGAGCGGGTGGCAGCCACGATCGACCGGGAGCGCCCGTCCGTGGTGATCGCGCACTCGCTGGGTTCGTACGTCGCCTACGAGACGCTGCACGCCTTCCCCGATCTCCAGGTGGAGTTGCTGGTGACGTTGGGCTCGCCGTTGCGGGTGCCGGCGCTGGCCCGGCGATTGGACCCGGCGCTGCGTGACGGGCGGGGTGCCATGCCTCCGGGGGTGGGGCGGTGGGTGAACCTGGCCGATGCCGGGGACCTGGTGGCGGTGCCTTCGCGTCTGGCCGAGGTGTTCCCGGTGGATGCGGACGAGATCTGCGACACCGGGTTGGGGTTCCACGGGCTGGGCGGGTATCTGGCCAACGGGCTGACCGCGGCGGCGATCGCCCCCTACCTTTCCTGACACGACCACGTCCCCGGACCGGATCGGCATCGGGGTAGGGGTCGGGACCGGGATCGTATGTGGGGGGCCGAGCATGGTGCGGGCGCTGGTGGCCGGGGTCGGGGTGTTCGACGAGGCCGAAGTGAGCGAGGAGGACGCCAACGACGGGTACACGGGCCTGGACTCGCTGCCGTCGGTGGGCCCGGCGGTGCGGGAGGTGGCTTCCGCGTTCGACCGGCTGGGGCTGTTCGTCGGCGGCGATCCGATGACCGAGTGCGACAAGGCCGAGTTCCTGGCCCGGTGGGATCGGCTGCGCACCCATGCCGCGCCCGGGGAGGCGCTGGTGGTGCACTTCGCCGGGCACGGGATCTGCTCCGAGGGCGAGCTGTTCCTGGGGGTCTCCGGTGCCGACACGCGCGAACAGATGCTGGACGGGACCTGCGTGAGCGTGGCCGACCTGCGGAAGGTGGCCGGACGCTCCGGGCACCCGGTGCTCCTGGTGCTGGACGTGTGCGGGGCCGGACAGGCGCTGGTGGAGCAGCAGTTGGCCGAGCTGGTCGCCCGCCGGCCCCAGGACGCCGCCCGCAGCGTGTGGTTCATCGGGGCCAGCGCCGCCGGGCAGGCCGCATTCGGCGCCGGGCTGAGCACCGCCCTGGCGCAGGTGCTGCAGCAACTGGCCGACGGTGACCTGGACCTGTCACCGAACGTGGAGTTCGTACCGATCGAGACCCTGGCCGCGGTGATCGACCGGCGGCTCGTCGCGATCGACGCCTCGGCCGGACGGCCGGGGCGGACGGTGGTGCGCACCACGGACCCGGCTGCCACCGCGACCGAGGCGCCGTTCTTCCGCAACCCCGCCTACCGCACCGGGGCAGCCGGGGTCGTCGCCGGGATCGATCCCCGGCTGCGGGAGTTCGCGCTGAGCGCCGCGCCGGGGCTGGACCCGCTGCACTTCGCCACCCGTGCCGCCGGCAGACCCGACCTCGCGGAGATCGCGTTCTCCGGACGGGCCTCGGCCCTGAAGCGGATCGAGGACTGGCTCGATGCCTCCCCGGCCGAGCAGGGGCCGGTCCTGGCGGTGACCGGCGGCCCGGGCAGCGGCAAGTCCGCGCTGCTGGGCGTGACGGCCTGCCTGCTCCACCCGGACCTGGAATCCGAGCCGCAGCTGGGCCAGCGCATCGGCAACGCCGTACCCGGCTTCGAACCGCGTCAGCCCGCCACCGTACTGGCAGTGCATGCCCGGCAGCTGTCCCTCGCCCAGATCACCGAGGCCCTGCACGCCCAACTGCGCCGCCAGTACCCCGCCTGCGGCCGTCCCGGGGGCCGCGCCGGAGGCCCGTACCAGCCGGACACCGCCCGGGACCGGCCCGAGGACGCGGGCGTGGCGGGCCTCCTGACAGCGTTGCGCGGTGCCGGGGACGTGCTGGTGATCCTCGACGCCCTGGACGAGGCCGGGGACCCGGCCGGGACCGTCACCGAACTGCTGCTGCCCCTGGCCGCCCTGGCGGACGAACCCGGCCGGGCGGCCGACGGGAACGTGCGGGTGCTGGTGGGCACCCGGCCCTGGTGGGACAGCCTGCCCGCGCTGCACGGCCTGCTCCAGGAGCACCCCGGCGCGGTACTGGACCTGGACCCGGCGGACGAGGCCGAGCGGTCCGTGCTCGCCGCGGACCTGGAGGGCTATCTGCGCAAACTCCTGCCCCGTCGGCATCCCGCCCGTCCCCGTGTCCCGGAGTTCGCCGCCCGGCTGGCCGCCTACACCGACCACGGAGCGTTCCTGGTCGCCGGGCTCTACGCCGAGCACCTGCTGGCCACCGGCGGCGGCGGCTCGCCCACACCGCCGTGCAGCATCACCGAGGTCTTCGACCTGCACCGCGCCACCCTGGCCGCCGCCGACCCGTGGATCGACCCGGTGCTCGCCGCCGTGGGCCGAGCCCGCGGCGCCGGCATGCCCGCCGACCTGATCCACGCCGTGGCGCTCGCCGCCCGTCCCGCGGACCCGCACCGGCCCACCCCGACCCTGGCCGACACGCGCCGCGTCCTGGGCAAGGCCGCGTTCTACTTGCGCACCACCCCCGATTCCGACCACCGGCTGCTGTACCGGTACTTCCACCAGGCCCTGGCCGAGCACACCGAGGCCGGCACCGACCCGGCCGCCGTCCACCGCGTGCTGACCGCCGCCGTCCCCGTTTCCGCGGAAGGCACGCAAGCCTGGGCGCCGGCCGGCCCGTACCTGCTGCGGCACGCCGTCGTCCATGCCCACGAAGCCGGTGGCGACGCCGTGGACCAGCTGCTGACGAACCTGGAGTACGTCCTCCACGCCGATCCCGACAGCCTGGCCCCGTACCTGCACCACGCCGTCGCCGAACGGGCCGTCCTGCACGCCGACATCTACCGCTCGACCGTTCCCTTCCACCCGGACCGCCACGTTCTCGGGGCCCGCCGTGACCTGCTCGCCCTGGACGCCCTGGCCTGGCAGCAACCCGGAATCGCCCAAGACCTCATCGCCACCGAGGAAGGCGCGAAGCCCTTCACCCCGCGCTGGGCGACCCGCCTGACCCACACGGCCCGCCGCCACACCCTGACCGAGCACTTCGGTTCTCTGATCGCGCTCGCCACCGGACCGGACGGGATTCCGCTGGCCGTCACGGCGGGCAAGGACCGTTTGGTGAAGGTGTGGGACCTGCTGTCGGGCACCGCACGCCACACCCTGACCGGACACGCCCACCCCGTGACCGCGGTCGCGGTCGCGTCCGGAGGCCCGGACGACTCGCTCCTGGCCGTCACCGCCGACGAAAGCGGCACGGTGATCGCGTGGGATCTGGAGGCGGGCACCACGCGGCACACCCTGACCGGACACATCCACCCGGTCACCGCGGCTGTGTCCGCGTCCGCGTCCGGCAACGACGGCGCACCGCTGGCCTTCACCGCCGACGACGGCGGCACGGTGATCGTGTGGAACCTGGATTCGGGCACCATGCGGCACACCTGGACGGCGCACCGCGGTGCGTTGACCGCGCTCGCGGTCGCCACCGGACCGGACGGCATTCCGCTGGCCGTCACGGCGGGCAAGGACCGTACGGTGAAGGTGTGGGACCTGCTGTCGGGCACCGCACGCCACACCCTGACCGGACACACCAGCCCGGTGGCCACGGTCGCGATGACCTCCGGCCGGGACGGCTCGCCGCTGGCCGTCACCTCCGACGAAGGCGGCACCGTGCGGGTGTGGGACCTGGATGCGGGCACCGAACGGCACACGATGACCGGACACACCCGCCCCGTGCGTGCGATCGCGGTCGCGTCCGGCCCGGACGGCACACCGCTGGCCGTGACCGCCGACCACCAGGGCAGGGTGATCGTGTGGAACCTGGACTCGGGCACCGCACGGCACTCTCTCACCGGTCACACCCGCCCGGTACGCGCGGTCGCGGTCGCGTCCGGCCCGGGCGGCACACCGCTGGCCGTCACCGTCGGCGACGACCGCACCGCGATCGTCTGGGATCTGGAGTCGGGCACCGCACGGCACACCCTGACCGGACACACCGACTGGATCTTCGCGGTGGCGGTCACTCCGGGACCTGACGGCGCCCTACTGGCCGTCACCACCAGTCAGGACCACACCGCGATCGTGTGGGACCTGGTGCCGGGCACCGCGCGGCACACCCGGACCGGACACACCCATCCGGTGACCGCGATCGCATCCGGCCCGGACGGCTCGGAGCTGGCCGTCACCGTCTGCCACAACGGCACGGCGCTCGTCTGGGACCTGGAGTCGGGCACAGCGCGGCCGTCGCTCAGGGGGCTCGCCGGCCCGATGCGTGCGGTCGCGGTCGCGTCCGGAGGACCGGACGGCTCGCTCCTGGCCGTCACCATCAGCCAGCACCGGCCTGTGACCGTATGGGATCTGGAATCGGGCACCCCGCGGCGCACCCTGAGGGGACACACCCGCCAGATGAACGGGGTCGCGGTCGCATCCGGAGGCCCGGACGGGTCACCGCTGGCCGTCACCGTCGGCGACGACCGCACGGTGATCGTGTGGGACCTGCTGTCGGGCACCGTACGGCAGACCATGACCGGACACGCCCACCCGATCTCCTCGGTCGCGATCACGGCCGGCGCCGACGGCTCGCTCTTGGCCGTCACTGCCGGCAAGGACCTCACGGCAAGGGTGTGGGACCTCGTGTCGGGCACCGAGCGGCACACCCTGACCGGACACACCCAGTACGTGCGCGCGGTCGCGGTCACCTCCGGCCCGGATGGCGCACCGCTGGCCATCACCGCCGACGACACTGCCACGGTGATCGTGTGGGACCTGGTCTCGGGCACCGAGCGGCACACCCTCGTCGGACACACCCGCCCCGTGCGTGCGGTCGCGGTCGTGTCCGGTCCGGACGGCTCGCCGCTGGCCGTCACCGCAGGCAAGGACCGGAACGCGATCGTGTGGGACCTGAACACCGGTGAGGAGGTGCACCGCTACCACCTGCCGCACGGCGGAAGCTGCGTCACCGCCACCGCCACCGGCTTCGTGATCGCCTACGGCCCGGAGGTCGCCTACTTCGCCCTCCGCACGGACGCCCCCGCCTGAGCGCACTTCGCCACGGCACACCCGGTGGTTGGTGTCTGTGACTTCGGCGAGTGCCGGGCGAACGGCAATGTGCGCAGTCGGCTCCTTCGCGCAGAGCACTCGGGGTTCCGGAGCACCACGCACCTCTGGCGTTTCGGCCCGACTGTTGTCCGCGGAACCTGGCGGCACGCCTTCATCCGCAACGGCCGGTACTTCCTGACCGACCTCCGTGTCCATGCCGACATCTGTGCCGACGGGCTCGTCGACTGCTGGGGCCTGGTCACCCTCGAGGAGTTCGAGGAGAAGCTCCGCTCCGGCTGGGTCGCCACAGACCTACCGGAGGGCGCCCCGGCGGCCGCGCACGGTATGGCGCGCTGGAAGTTCAGTGAGCCCCAGAGCCAGCTCACGCCTGAGGTGCTCCTCGCTGTAGTCCGCGACACCATCGACCAGCTGAACGGTCGGCCCGACTCGACGGGTCGTTGCCCGGCCGCCGTCGACGCTTTCCTCGAGGACCGGACGGAGGAGAACCGGGCCACGGACCCAGGCCTGCCCGGTCTGCGCAACGACTACCCCGCGCCGATCACCGTGGGCAAGGCCAACTACCCCTGGGTCGCACACGCCTACTGGGCCCTGTCGCTCGCACGCCAGGAGGACCACGACGCGGTCGCGACGGCGGATGCCGGTACCTCGGCCCGGGAGGCTCTACGAGGACGTGTACTCGAGCTTCTGGGGTGAGAGCGGCGGCCACGGCCGCAACTGGCTCGGCCGGCTCCTCGAACTCGTCCGCTCCGACCTCCACATGCACCGGTCCGGGATTCAGGTGCCGTAGGCGGACCGCGGTTCCGGTCGCCCCTCGGAGAGACGGGACACGAGCGCCCTTCCCGGCGAGACCGCTCCGTCTCGGACCTTCTCGACGACCCAGGTTGGCGGATCGGCTGCGGAAGCCCTCGGCAAGGTACGTCGTTTGGTCGAAGCACGCTTCCTCGTTCTGCACGACCACGGAATGGGAGACGCCTGGTGGTGGGTCCGTGCTCGGTCGGCCCGCGAGCTCGAACGGCGACGGGACGGTCTGCTTCATGGAGGTGGAACCGGATGGGCGCCGGACCCGGCAGGTGGAGCCGGCTGAGGACGGGAGCGCCGCCCCCATCCGAAGCGGGCCGGACGACTGGATGTTCAATCCGCCCGTCGTCGACCTGTTCGACCCCGCATGGGCTCCTCTGGAGATCACCCGGGACGAGTTCGAGGAGCCGTGGGACCGTGCCGGGAGGGCCTCCGGGAGGTGTGGGAGCTGTGGGCCCGTTCAATAGAGTGCCCGTATGACTTCCGTGCCCTCCGTCTCCGCCGTGCCCTCCACGACCGTCGTGGACGTCGAGATCAAGAAGCCCGCTCCCGCCCACGTGGTGGCGGTCCTCGCCTTCGACGGCATGGCTCCCTTCGAGCTGGGTGTGGTGGTCGAGGTGTTCGGGCTCTCCCGGCCCGAGCTGGGGGACATCCCCTGGTACGACCTGCGGGTCTGCTCGGCGGAGCCGGGGCGGGACCTGCGCGTGGTCGGTGGATTCACCCTCCGCGCCGAGCACGGTCTCGACGCGCTCGCCGCCGCCGACACCGTGATCATTCCCGGGGTCTCCTCGGCGGGCGGGGCGATAGCGCCCGAGCTCGTCGAGGCCCTGCTCCGGGCTCATGCCCGGGGCGCGCGGCTGGTCTCGATCTGCTCCGGGGCCTTCGCGCTCGCCGCGACCGGCCTCCTCGACGGCCGCCGCGCCACCACCCACTGGCGCTACGCCCGTACGCTCGCCGAGCGGCATCCCGGGATCGAGGTCGACCCGGACGTCCTGTACGTGGACAACGGGGACGTGCTGACCAGCGCGGGCAGCGCCGCCGGCATCGACCTCTGCCTCTACCTGGTGCGCGCCGACCACGGTGCCGCCGTCGCCAACACCGTGGCCCGCCGTTTCGTCGTACCGCCCCACCGCGAGGGCGGGCAGGCCCAGTTCATCGAGGCGGCGGTCGGGGAGATCGGCCCCGACGCGGCGGACGACGGCATCACCCAGAGCATGACCTGGGCCATGCGGCGCCTGTACACCCCGCTCTCGGTCACGGCCCTGGCCCGCGAGGCCCGGATGTCCGAGCGGTCCTTCCTGCGGCACTTCGCCCGCCGCAACGGAGTGAGCCCGATGCGCTGGGTCGTCTCCCAGCGGATCTCCGCGAGCCTTCCGCTGCTGGAGTCGGGGGAGGGCACGGTGGATGAGGTGGCCGCAGCCGTCGGCTTCGACTCGGCGGCGACGTACCGGCATCACTTCACGCGGCAGATGCGCACGACGCCGACGGCCTACCGGAAGGCGTTCGTCAGGGCCGTTCCGCGGGCCTGACGGCCGCCGGGCCTCCATTCGATCCGGGCGAACCGGGATGATTACGGGCGCTCCTGGACGCCTCCCTCCGTTGGCGGGATCTTGACGAACGGAGGCGTTCACGCCACTCGAAGCGTGCGGGCACGGGACAGAGGATGGAGTCATCGCCGCAAGGGAAACCACCCGGACGGCGCGCAGAGCCCCGCCCCGTACCGCCCCGCACAAGGAGCCAGCCGATGTCCGCCATCCTCGCCACCGCCCCCGCCACCGCCACCACCGCCACCGCCGCGGTCACCAGCGCCGTCCTCTCCGTCCCCGCCGCCGCCCCGGCCGACGCGGCCGCCCACTACGCCGCCCGGCTCGCCTTCGAGGCCGACGTCTCCGACGTCCGCGCCGACCTCCTCGCCGGCGTCCCCGGCATCGTCGTGGTCGACTCCCGCAGCGTCGAGTCCTGGGACCAGGGCCACATCCCCGGCGCGCTGCACATTCCCACGGCGCGGATCGCCGAGCTGGCGCCGGCCATGATCGACCCGTCCATGACCGTGGTCACCTACTGCTGGGGCCCCGGCTGCAACGGTGCCACCCGTGCGGCGCTCGCCTTCGCCCGGCTCGGCTACCAGGTGAAGGAAATGATCGGCGGCTTCGAGTACTGGGTCCGCGAGGGCTTCGCCTACGAGACCGCCCAGGGCGCCGACCAGCGCCGGGTCGACGACCTGACCGCGCCGCGCTCGGGCATCTCCTGCGCCTGCTGAACCGGTGCGGTACGGGCAGGCGGCGGGGCCCGCGAGGGGCCCGCGAGGGGGCCGATGGGCGGGCCCGTACGGGCCTTCGGTACGGGAGCCGGGGGCACTTCGTCTTGTGCACGGGGTTGCCTTCGGCCCGTGAGGCGGCCGCACCCGTCCCCGTAGCGTGGAAAGCCGAGATCGCACCGCCGGTCCCACCGAGACCCGCGACGCACCGTGGCGGGCCCGCGCCAACCCGAGGAGCACCATGGCCGGCCGCGCGCCCGGGTCCGATCCCGCCCAGGACGACCCCCGCATCACCCCGCCACGCCACCACGCGGTGGGCGTGCACGCGGTGACCAACGCGATGCGCATGGCGCGGCGGCAGATGGGAGTCGTACGCAGCGCCCGTACGCTCCTGCGCGTCAACCAGCCCGACGGCTTCGACTGCCCGGGCTGCGCCTGGCCCGAGGAGGGCAAGGTCCACCGGGCGGAGTTCTGCGAGAACGGCGCCAAGGCCGTGGCCGAGGAGGCCACCCGGCGGCGGGTGACGCCCGAGTTCTTCGCCCGGCACTCCGTGCCCGAACTGCTCGGCATGTCCGGCTACTGGCTGGGGCAGCAGGGCCGGCTCACGCACCCGATGCTGCTCGAAGAGGGCGCCTCACACTACGTCCCGGTCGTCTGGGAGCGGGCCTTCGAGATCATCGGCGAGGAGTTCGCCGCCATGGATTCGCCCGACGAGGCCGTCTTCTACACCTCCGGGCGCACCCCCAACGAGCCGGCCTTCGCCCTCCAGCTCTTCGCCCGGCGCCTGGGCACCAACAACCTCCCGGACTGCGCCAACATGTGCCACGAGGCCACCGGGGACGCCCTGGTGGAAACCCTCGGGGTCGGCAAGGGGAGCGTGTCCCTGGAGGACATCCACCACGCGGACCTGGTGATCGTCGCGGGGCAGAACCCGGGCACCAACCACCCGCGGATGATGGCCGCCCTGGAACAGACCAAGGGCAACGGCGGCCGGGTCATCAGCGTCAACCCGCTGCCCGAGGCCGGCCTGGAGCGGTTCAAGAACCCGCAGCGCCCGCGCGGGGTCGTGGGCGACGGCACCCAGCTGACCGACCTGTTCCTGCAGATCCGCGCGGGCGGCGACCTCGCCCTGTTCCGGGCGCTGAACCTGCTCCTGCTGGAGGCCGACGACGCGGACCCGGCCGCCGGCGTCATCGACCGCGCCTTCATCCGGGAGCACACCCTCGGCCACGAGGCCTGGGAGGAGGACGCCCGCACCACCGACTGGGCGGAGGTCCTCGCCGCCACCGGACTGCCCCGCGAGCAGATCGAGCGGGCCGCGCGGATGGTGCTCGAGGCGAAGAGCGTCATCGTGTGCTGGGCGCTCGGCCTGACCCAGCACAAGCACTCCGTGCCCACCCTGCGCGAGATCGTCAACTTCCTGCTCCTGCGCGGCAACGTGGGCCGCCCCGGCGCCGGCGTCTGCCCGGTCCGCGGCCACTCCAACGTGCAGGGCGACCGCACCATGGGCATCTACGAGCGCCCCGCCGAGGCCTTCCACGAGGCGCTCGGCAAGGAGTTCGGCTTCACCTCGCCCCGCCACCACGGCTACGACTCCGTCAACGCCATCAGGGCGATGCGCGACGGCAAGGTCAAGGTCTTCGTCGGCATGGGCGGCAACTTCGTCGCCGCGGCCCCCGACACACCGGTGACCGAGGAAGCCGTACGCCGCTGCGCGCTGACCGTGCAGATCTCCACCAAGCTCAACCGCTCGCACCTGGTCACGGGCCGGCGGGCGCTGATCCTGCCGACCCTGGGGCGCTCGGACGAGGACCGCACCGCGGCCGGCCCGCAGTTCGTGACCGTCGAGGACTCGATGGGCCTGGTGCACGCCTCGCGCGGCCGCCTGACGGGCGAACCGGAGCTGCGTTCGGAGACCGGCATCGTCTGCGCGATGGCCCGGGCCGCGCTCGGCCCCGAAGACGACGTGCCCTGGGAGGAGTTCGCGGCCGACTACGACCGGCTGCGCGACCGCATCGAACGGGTCGTCCCCGGCTTCGACGACTTCAACGCCCGGGTCCGCGAGCCCGGCGGGTTCGCCCTGCCGCACGCACCCCGCGACGAGCGCCGCTTCCCCACCCGCACCGGCAAGGCCAATTTCACGGTCAACGACATGGTGGTCCCCGACCTCCCCGAAGGCCGGCTCTTCCTCCAGACCCTGCGCAGCCACGACCAGTACAACACCACGATCTACGGCCTCGACGACCGCTACCGCGGTGTCCACCACGGCCGCCGCGTGGTCCTGGTCAACCCGGCGGACATCACCGCGCTCGGCCTGACCGAGGGCGCGTACACCGACCTCGTCTCCGAATGGCCCGACGGCCGCGAACGCAGGGCCGCCCACTTCAAGGTGGTCCCCTACCCCACGGCGGCCGGCTGCGCCGCCGCCTACATGCCGGAGGCCACCGTCCTGGTGCCCCTCGACCACACCTCGGACATCAGCAACACCCCGGCGTACAAGTCGGTCGTCATCCACTTCGAGCCGGACAGCGGCCCGGACGCGGTCGTCGTCATCTGAGGAACCGCGCGGACACCGGTACGTCCGCGCCGCGCGGGACCGCGTACGGTGGCGGCGACGGCAGCGGCCGGGGCACGTTGGTGTCGCGGCCGTCGGCGATCGCCGGGCCGGGACCGGAAGGACGCACGCCGTGCCGTACGCCAACACCGTGGACGGGGTCCGCATAGCCCACCAGTCCCGGGGCGAGGGTCCCCCGCTCGTGCTGCTCGCGGGCCAGGCCAACAGCCACCACTGGTGGGACGGGGTCCGCGAGGACTTCCACCGCACCCGCCGCACGATCACGCTCGACTACCGGGGCACCGGGGACAGTGACGCGCCCGACGAGCCCTACAGCACCGAGGGGTTCGCCCGGGACGTGGTCGCCGTCCTCGACGACCTCGGTGTCGACCGGGCCGATGTCTACGGCACGTCCATGGGCGGGCGCGTCGCCCAGTGGCTCGCCGCCCGCCATCCGCACCGCGTACGCGCCCTCGTGCTGGGCTGCACCTCGCCCGGCGGCCGACACGGCATCGAACGCGGGGGCGCGGTCCTCTCCTCGCTCACCGGGCCGGACCCGGCCGCGAACCGGCGGGCCCTGCTCGAACTCATGTACACGCCCGGGTGGTTGGCGGCGCACCCCGGCCCGTACGGCACCCTGGGCGATCCCTCCATGACGGTCCGCGCCCGGCAGCGGCACCTCGTGGCCAGCGCCGGGCACGACGCGTGGGACGTACTGCCGGACATCTGCGCACCGACCCTGGTGGTGCACGGGAGCGAGGACCTCCTCAACCCCACCGCGAACGCGCACCTGCTCGCGGACCGCATCCCCGGCGCCCGGCTCCGGCTGATCCCCGGCGCCCGGCACGCCTACTTCGAGGAGTTCCGTGCCGAGGCGAGCCAACTCGTCCTCGGCTTCCTGGATTCCGTCGACGCGCCGCGATGTGGCCTTGAGGCGCGTCGCGTTGGTCATTCCCGTGGCGGCGTCCTAACCGATGTCGACCACCCGGGCCCACTCGGGCGGTGAGTCCGGGACGTAGTCGGGATCGTTCTCGTCCCAGGACCGGGCCGCCCGCCCCCGGGGAAACAGGCCGACCACCGTCCGGCACGGCGGCCGGTTCGCGGGCCACGGGGTCTGCCCGTCGGTCAGCACCACGATGACATCGGGGCAGGGCCCCGACCGCAGCGCCTTCGCGAAGCCCGTGCGCAGGTCGGTACCCCCACCGCCCAGCAGCGGGATGCCCTCGGCGCGGGCCAGCGGGTGCGCGGCGTGGGCCGCCGCGTCCGTCGGCACCACGGTGATCAGGTCCCGGCGGCCGCCCACGGCGCGGGAGATGGCGGCGACCTCGTGCAGCGCGCCGCCCAGCTCCGCGTCGCTGACCGACCCGGAGGTGTCGATGATCACGGAGACCCGGGGCGGCCGCCGCCGGAGGCTCGGCAGGACCACACCGGGCAGCGCGGACGAGCGCCGCGACGGCCGCCCGTACGTGTAGTCCTCGCCCGCGCCCGAACCCGAGGCCGCCGAACGCAGGGCCGCTCCCAGCAACTCCCGCCACGGCTGCGGCGGATGGAAGGCCTCCTCCGCCCACCGGCGCCACCCCTTCGGGGCGTCGCCCGGCCTGCCGGTGATGCCCTGCGCCACCCGGTAGCGGACCGCGTCCCGTTCCTGCTCGCTCAGGCCGTGCGCGCCGCCCGGACCCAGCTCCCACTCCCGGTCCAGGCCGTCGGCGCCGCTGCCGCAGTCCAGCCAGGCCATGTCCTGCGTCATCGGACCGAGGAAGAACAGTCGCAGGTAGTCCTCCATCAGCTCGCCCTCGGGCAGTCCCAGGGTCTTCGGATCCGCGGCGCCCGCCGGCCGGACCAGCCCGTCGCCGAACACGTCGTCGTTGATCTCGAAGTCGGCCGCGATGTTCATCCGCAGCCGCTCTCCCGGACCGGTCAGCCCGCGGGCCCGTGCCACCCGGTCGCTGCGCCCGTGGTGGTCGCGGAGCAGGTGCGACACCTCGTGCACCCACACCCCGGCGAGTTCCTCCACCGGAGTGACGGCCACGAACGCCGCCGATACGTAACACCGCCAGTGCCGGTCGACGGCCATCGTCGGCACCCGCCGCGACTCCACGACGTGCAGGGCGAAGAGCGCCGTGGCCAGGTAGGGCCGGACCCGTACGGCGTGCAGGCGGGCGGCGTAGAGCTTGTCGAGGTCCAGCGCGCCCGGTGTCACCGACGCGCCCGGTGCTCCCGGCGTTCCCGGTGCCTCCGGCGCTCCCGGCGTTCTCGGATCGTGCGGCATCACCGTCCGCCCTTCGCGGAAGCCAGGGCCCGGGCCGCCGCCCGGTCCGCGCGCCGGGACAGGGCCAGGGCTCCCGAGAGCCGCTCGATGGATTCCGGGACCTCCCAGTCGTCGCGGCGCAGCGAGGCGAGCGTGGTCGCGGGGACGACCACCAGATCGGGTGCTCCGGTCTCCAACGCCCGGGCCAGGACCGCCCAGGCCGCCTCCCAGCGGGACTTGTCCGGGCGCTTGTGCACCGCCGACACCACGCCGTCGAGCACGGCCTGGCGCTGGTCCCCGCGCTCGGGCAGGACGGAGCCCTCCGGGTCGGCGAGGAGCAGTTCGGGATCGGGGAGGTCCATGCGGTCCAGCCAGGCCAGCAGTTCCAGTCCCGGACCGTCCCCCACGGTGCCCCTGACCAGCAGGGACAGTACTTCGCGGGAGGAGCCGGCCGCGGTGGCGAAGGCGATCAGGGCCAGGGTCATCTCCCAGCTCCGGGGCGAGGGCCACGGCCCGCCGCGGCGGGCTTCACCGCTCGGCATCCGGTGGACGAGCTCGGGACGGACGGTGAGCAGCCCGCACACCGCGGCGCGGGCGCGGGACACGGCCTCGGGCAGCTTCGCCGGGTCGAGGAGCGGCAGCGTGGCCCTGGGCCAGGTGCCGCCCAGGCCTCGCACCACCACGTCGTGGTCGTGGGTCCAGTCGAGGTGGACGAAGCGGTTGGCCAGGGGCGGACTCAGCTCCCAGCCGTCGGCCGCCGAGGACCGCGGATTGGCGGCGGCCACGATGCGCACCTCGGGCGGCAGTCGCAGCGAGCCGATCCGCCGCTCCAGTACGAGGCGGAGCAGGGCGGCCTGGACGGCCGGCGGCGCGGTGGACAGTTCGTCCAGGAAGAGCAGCCCCCGGCCGGCCCGGACGAGCCGCACCGCCCAGTCCGGCGGGGCCAACGGGACGCCCTGCACCGCGGGATCGTCCCCGATGACGGGCAGCCCGGAGAAGTCGGACGGTTCGTGCACGCTGGCGATCACCGTGGTCAGCGGCAGGTCCAGGGAAGCGGCGAGCTGGGTCAGGGCCGCGGTCTTTCCGATGCCGGGCTCGCCCCACAGGAGTACGGGCAGGTCCGCGGCCACGGCCAGGGTCAGGGCCTCCAGCTGTGTGTCGGGCCGGGGTTCGGTGGTCGCGTCGCGCAGGAGGGCCAGCAGCGCGCCGGCCACCTGGAGTTGGGCGGGTTCGATCGCAGAGGTCGCAGAGGTCGCAGAGGTCGCAGCGGTCGCAGCGGTCTCATGGGCGGTGGCGGTGGCGGTGGCGGTGGCGGTGGCGGTGGGGGCGAAGGGCAGGGAGAGGCTCATATGTGATCACCTGTGGGTTTCTCGGCACGCCGAACCGGCGTGGGGCAGGGCGGAGTCGCCCGGCGGCGGGAGTCGCCGGGCGGTGAGCTGTGCCGGGTCAGCGGCCGTGGGTGTGGCGAGGGCGCGAGCGGTGGCCGCGGGGACGCTCGGGGCCCGGGCGGATGCGGCCCGGTCCGGGGCCGGTCATGCCGGACCGGAACAGCCCGTAGGTGATCCGCCGCTGCGCGGCGGCCTCCAGTGCGTCCCGCAGCGGCCCGTCGCGCAGCAGCGCCCCGGGACCCAGCAGGGCTTCCACGACGGCCAGCGCACCGGCGGTGTCGCCGTGGTCCAGGCGTTCGCGGACGTCGGAGAGGCAGTCGGGGCGGCGGTGCGCCTCGTCGATCACCCGCAGGCAGGGCAGCGGGGTACCGCCCAGCGCGGCCAGCAGCTCCTCCCGCCGGATCTCGTCCGGACCGTGGTCCAGCGGGACGAGCACCCCGTCGACCTGTCCGATCCGGTGGAGGTCTCCCCGGCACTCGACGAGGCGCGGTTGCCCGGCCCGGTCCGCCCTCGCGGAGGGCCCGGCCGGCGCCTGGTCCGGTACGAGTGCTGCGGCGACGAGCGGGTGCAGCCGCCCGGGCTCGATCAGACCGGCCCGGATCAGCTCCAGGTCGGGCGGGATCCAGGTGGCCGCGTCGGGCAGCACCGGCGGCGCGGGGAGACCGCCGGCCTCGGAGGAGGGCGCGACCGTCCAAGCGAGCGGCCCGTCCGGGTCCCCGGGCCCGTGACCGTCCCGGCCCCGGTCCCGGTCCCCGTCCGGGAACAGCACCAGGTCCAGCCGTCGGCGGGCCCCGACGCGTACGGTCACGGTCCCGGCGGACCGGCCCTCGGCGCGGAGCAGGATCTGCGCCTCGGCTCCCCAGCGGTCGGCGGCGAGCCCGTGCCCGCGCGGTACGAGCCCCAGCGGGTCCCGGTCCGCGACCGAGCGGGCCGTCGGACCGCCGGAGGCGGGCCGGAGGCCGGCCCCGGAACGCGTCCGGAGCTCGTCGGACCGGTCCGCGTCCCACAGGTGGCGGTGCAGGTCGAGCCGGAACCGCCGGTCGGGACGGGGATGCGGGTGGTGGACGGCGCCCGCCCGGGGGCGGGCTCCGTCCCACAGCGCGAGGCCGAACCGCTGTCCGGCGTCCGCCCAGGCGGGCGGGGTCCGGGCCACGAGGTGCACCGGGTGTCCGCCGTCGCCGCCCGGGTCCTCGTACCGGGCCAGGGAGATGGTCAGGCCCGGGCGCAGCAGTCCGTCGGGGGCGATCCTCGGCATGTGCCAGCGCAGCAGGTCGGGAGCCAGCCGGCGGAGGTCGGCCCGGACGCGGGCCGCGAGCCGGAGGCCGTGGGTGCGCGCCACGGTGCGGAGGTCGAGATCGACGTCGACGTGCGCGGCCGCGCACGCCCCCGCCCAGTCGCCGACGGAGCGGCGGGCGGCCGAGGTCTCGATCATGGAGGGCGGCACGGCGAACTCGCGCACGCGCAGCCAGAGGGGAAGACGGGAGTTCCCGTCCGCGATCGCAGGGAGCATCAGCACTCACCTTGCGCGGACGAGACCCCCGTTCCGTGGAAGGGGTAAGTAGTCATCGCCGAGACCGTACAGGGCCCGCGCCCCCGTCTGCCAGGTGTTTTCCCGCCCGCTCCGGAGACGCCGGCCGTGCCCCGCGGGCCGCCCGGCGCGGCCCGCGACCCCGGCTCAGTAGCTGGTGCCCATGGCGGCCCGGACCTCGTCCAAGGTGGCCTCCGCGATCGCGTTGGCCCGCTCGTTGCCGGCCCGGACGAGCTCCCGTACGTACGTCCTGTCCTCGGCGTACTGCGCGCGGCGCGAACGCAGCGGTGCGAAATGCTCGTTGACGGCCTCGGTGACGGTCCGCTTCAGGGCCGCAGACCCCGCGTCCCCGATCTCCGCGGCGACCTCCTCCGGCTCCCGGCCCTGACACAGTGCGGCGAGCAGGACCAGGCTGGACACCTCGGGCCGGCCCACCGGGTCGTAGGTGATCCGCCGTTCCGCGTCCGTCTTCGCGCCCTTGATCAGGCGGGCGGTCTCGTCGGCGGTGTCGGCCAGGGCGATGGAGTTGCCCCGGGACTTGCTCATCTTCGTACCGTCGGTGCCCAGCAGCAGCGGCACCGCGGACAGCAGCGCCTCGGGCTCCGGGAAGACCGGACCGCCCTGCCCGTAGCGGTCGTTGAAGCGGCGGGCGACCGTACGCGTGACCTCCAGGTGCGGCAGCTGGTCCTGTCCGACCGGCACGAGGTTGGCCTTGCAGAAGAGGATGTCGGCGGCCTGGTGCACGGGATAGGTGAACATCAGCCCGCTGACCGCGGCCTGCCGGGAGTGCGCGATCTCGTCCTTGACCGTCGGATTGCGGCCGAGCTCGGCGACCGAGATCAGCGAAAGGAAGGGCAGCAGCAGCTGGTTGAGGGCGGGCAGCGCGCTGTGCGTGAAGATCGTGGAGCGCTCGGGGTCGATCCCGGCGGCCAGGTAGTCCAGGACGAGGTCCTCCACGTGCTCGGCCAGCCGCTGGGCCACGTCCCGGTCGGTGAGCACCTGGTAGTCCGCCACCACCACGTACGTGTCCACGCCCGCGTCCTGCAGGCGGACCCGGCCCTGGAGCGTCCCGAAGTAGTGGCCCAGGTGGAGCCGCCCGGTGGGCCGGTCCCCGGTGAGCACCCGGAACTGCCCGGGGTCCTTCTCGATCAGCCGCTCCAGCTCGGCGCTGCGCCGCTGCGCCTGCGCGACCGTCACATCGGCGTGCGCGGGGAGGGAATCGGTGGTCGTCATGTGCGGGTCTCCTGCCGTGAAGGGGGAGGACCGCCGTCCGGGAAACCCGGGAGGACACGTGTCCCGGGCCGTCGGATCGACGGCCCGGTGGGTACGACTAGTCCGTGGCCGCTCCTAGAGGGAGCGCCACCAGCACGGACGAGACGTAGAGGACATGCTCCGAGCCTAGCGGATCACGCCCGCTCCGCGCCGGGTCTTTCTGCCCCCGGGCGTGCTCCGATGGTCCCCGAGCGCCCGGGCACGGTCGTGTGCGTCCGATCCGTGCTGCTCACCGCGGCGCGGACAGGGCGGCGAGGTGGCCGGACAGGGCGGCCGCCGTGCCGGTGAGGGGGAACCGGGCGGCGAGGTAGCCGTCCGGGCGTACGAGGAAACCGGTCGGTCCCTCGGGGCGGTAGAGCCGGGCGAACTCCCCGGCCGCGTCGAGGTATCTGGGAACGTCGGGGTGTCGGGGAGCGTCGGGGTGTCCGGGCACGTCCGGCGGGCCGGAGGCGGCCGGTGCGGTCCCCGGGGCCTCGCGGCCGAGCACGGCGACGGTCTGCAGGGCGGCCCGGGCCGTTCCGGCGCCAGGGGCGGCTCCGGTCCCCGCGACGGACGAGGCGGCTCCGGCGGCTCGGACGGCCTCGGCCAGGACCGCGGGATCGGCCGCGTACAGGAGCGCCACGTGCGCCGTACGGCCGCGCAGGACGTCGAACAGCCGCCACGGGTAGACGGAGATGTGCAGGGTCAGCCCCGCGCAGTCCGGGGCCCGGTCGCCGGGCTGGGGCGCGGCGGCGGGTCCGTACGGTGCGGCCGCGAGCGGTCCGTCCCGGTAGCCGACGAGCAGTTGGGCCTCGCGGAGCTGGATGGTCAGGGGGTCGTCGGGGTCGGCCTCGATGCCGTGGACGGCGTGTCTGACGGTCCGGCCGACGACCTCCTCGCCGACCGGGCGGCGTTCGGCGTCGTAGGTGTCCAGCAGGGCGGGACCGGCCTCCCCCCGGACGACGAGGGCCAGCTTCCAGGCCAGGTTGCAGGCGTCCTGGATGCCGGTGTTCATGCCCTGGGCGCCCGTGGGCGGATGGATGTGGGCGGCGTCGCCCGCGACGAAGACGCGCCCCTCGCCGTAGCGGTCGACGATGCGGTGGCTGATGCGGAAGACGGAGGACCAGCGCATCCGGGAGAGGACCGTGGGCCGGGGTGCGAGGCGGTCGACGACGGCCTGGATGTGGGACAGCTCCGGGACGCGGGCGCCGTTCTCCCGGCCGCCCGCCAGACCGTGCGCCACGCCGTCGTCCGGCGCGGACTCCCGGCCCGCCGCCTGCGCGGACAGCTCCGGCGGGACCAGCATCGACATGCGGTAGCGGTGGTCGCCGGGCAGCGGGATGCACACGAGCAGGTCGTCCGTGGAACCGTCGGCGGCGCTGTGGCTGCACCGCAGGGTGTACCCCGGGGGCAGGTCCCAGTCGGTCTCGACGTCGGCCAGCATGTACTCCTCGGGGAAGGCGCCGCCCTCGTACGAGAGGCCCAATCCCTTGCGCACGGCGCTGTGCGCCCCGTCGCAGCCGATCAGATAGCGGGCGCGCACCTCCTGCTCGGCTCCGGAGGCGGTGCGCAGCAGTGCGGTGACCCCGCCGTCGTCCTGGGTGAACGACAGCAGTTCGGTGCCGCGTTCGATGACGGTCCCCAGGGAGGCGACGTACTCCTCGAGGAGGCGCTCGGTCTCGTACTGGGGCAGCGCGGCGAACCAGTAGGGCACCTCGGGCGGCAGGGTGAGGTCGATGCGCGGCTGCTCCACGCCGTTGACCCGGCTCAGCTGCCCGCGCAGCGGGACGGCGGCCTCCAGCACGGTGCGGGCCAGGCCCATCCGGTCCCAGACCTCCAGGGTGCGGGGCTGGATGCCGACCGCCTTGGCGTAGGGGAGGCGGGCCGGCAGCCGGTCGACGAGCAGGCAGTCCACCGCGTGCCGGCGCAGCTCGGCGGCCGCGCTCAGCCCGACCGGGCCGGCCCCCACGATCAGTACGTCCGTCGTTCGGGTGTGCGTCACGGGTGCCTCCCAGCGCGCGGCCCCCGGGAACCTGCCCCGTAGACCATGGTCACCCGGTGGCGGGCGGGGGGCGACCGGGGACGGATGCCCCCCCGCCAGGGCGTACACGGAACGCGGAGGGGTCAGAGGTCGAGGTGGGGGAGTGCGCGGTCCAGGCGCCGGGGGAGCCACCAGTTCGCCCGCCCGGTGAGGAACATGACCGAGGGGACCAGGACGAGGCGCACGACCGTCGCGTCGAGGACCACGCTGACCGCGAGCCCCAGGGCCAGCATCTTGACGACGACGGCCGGCGAGCCAGTGAAGGACAGGAAGACCACGGTCATGATCAGCGCGGCGCAGGAGATCACCCGCCCGGTCAGGGCCAGGCCGCTGCCCACCGCCCGGGTGTTGTCGTGCGTGGCGCGCCATTCCTCGACGATGCGGGAGATCAGGAATATCTCGTAGTCCATGGAGAGCCCGAAGACGATGGCGAACAGCATCATCGGGACGAAGGACTCGATCGGCACCGGCTCGCCGAGCCCCAGCAGGCGGTCGCCCCAGCCCCACTGGAACACGGCGACGAGGATCCCGTACGAGGCGGACGTGGTCAGCAGGTTGAGCAGGACGGCCTTCAAGGGGATGAGCAGGCTGCGGAAGACGAGGGTCAGGAGCGCGAAGGCGGCGAGGAGCACGATGCCGATGATCACGGGGAGCCGTTGGGCGACGGTGTCGCGGAAGTCGAGCTGTCCGGCGGTGCTGCCGGTGAGGTAACCGGTGGCGCCCGTGCCCGAGAGGGCCTCGGGGAGGGTCCGGTCGGAGAGGGTCTCGAACAGGCGGTCGGTAGCGGCGCTCTGCGGGCCGGTCGTGGCGGTGGCGGTGGCGACGAGCAGCCGCCCGTCCCCGCTGGGCCGCGGAGCGGAGACGTGCGCGATCCCGGACGTCCCGCCGAGGGCGTCCTGCATGGCGGCCGAGACCTGCGCGACGGGCACGGTGGCGCGGCGGAGGTCGACCACCACGGTGAACGGCCCGTTCGCGCCGGGCCCGAATCCGGGCCCCTCGGCCGCGGCGATCCAGTCGTACGCCTCACGGGTGCTGCTGCCGGCCGGATCGGCTCCGGCGTCCACGTGGCCCAGCCGCAGGGAGAACAGCGGGACCGAGCAGATGGCAAGGAGCGCGACGCCCGCGGTGAGGAACTTCCAGGGGTGGCGGGAGACGAGCCGGGCGTAGCGGTGCCAGCCGTCCCCCTCGCCGGAGCTCTCGGCCACCGGGCGGCGCACGCGCAGCCGGTCCATCCTGCGGCCCACGAGCCCCATGGCCGCGGGCACCAGCGTCAGCGCGGCGGCGGCGGTGACCACGACGGCGACGGTGGCGGCCAGGCCGATGCCCCCGATCAGGCTCAGTCCGCACGCGTAGAGGCTGAGCAGGGCGACCGCCACGGTGACGGCCGCGACCAGCACGGCCTTGCCGCTGCGGGCCGTGGTGCGGCCCGCGGCGGTCTGCGGATCGTGCCCGTCCATCAGGTCCTGGCGGAAGCGGGTGACCAGGAACAGGGCGTAGTCGATCCCCACGCCCAGCCCGATCATCGTCGCCAGGGTGGGCGCGGAGGTGGCCAGGGCGATGACCCCGGCGACCATGCCCACCACCGACAGTCCGACGGCGACGCTGATCAGTGCGGTGACCAGCGGCATCAGCGCGGCGGCCACGCTCCCGAAGGCGACGAGCAGCACGAGCAGCGCGGCGGTGATGCCGATGAGCTCGCTCGCGATGTCGTTGGCGGGGGCGCGGGCGACGTGGACGAGGTCCCCGCCGTAGCCGACGCCGACACCGGCGTCGTGGGCCGGCTCCACGGCCCGGTCCAGCTGCCGGGCGTACGGGTGCCCGAGGGTGCGCGGGTCCTCGTCTAAGGTGACGTCGGTGTAGGCCGTCGCCCCGTCGGCGCTGGTCACCAGGGGGCCGGCGGCGGTCACGTGCGGCAGGTCCCGGAGCCGGTCGACCGCGTTCGCCACGTCCCGGTGCGCCGCGACGGTGCCCGAGCCGACGTGGAAGACGACCTTTCCGCCCGGCGCGCCGGCGCCGGGGGCGGATTCC
>NZ_JBSGXB010000043.1:0-34967 GCF_053609185.1 Streptomyces sp. NPDC054956
GGAGGCGGAGGCGGTGGTCGCCGCGATCGGCGCGGCCGGCGAACTCGCCGGCCGGATCACCTTCGGCGAGACACCGGTCCGCTTCCCGTTCACGACGGCGGTCGTCGAGTGCTACGCGGACGCCAAGTAGCGCGGGCCGCCGGGCGGTGGCGCGACCGCCCCGTGCCGGCGGTCACCGGCCCCTGGCCCCACCCCGTGTCCCTCACTGCCCGAACTCGGACCACTTCGGGCTCGTGGCGATCTCCTTCATCTGCTCCAACGTGAGCGCCGGCTCCTTGCGCGTCGGCGCCGACTTCAGCGTCTTGGTGTTGTACGCCGACACGATCACCCGGGTCCCGTTCTTGCGGAGCACCTCCACGCTCCACCACACCGAGCCCGCGCTCTCGCCCCGCATCTTCCGGGTCAGGAGCTTCGACCCGTCCGGCAGCGTCTCCGCGCCCGTGAACAGGTCCGCCCACATGCCCGGCCGCTCCGGGCTGTCGGGCTGGATCTGGAGGCCGGCCAGCGACTGCCCCTTGCCGTCGTCGAGCACGAAGTAGGCGAGGTCCGCGTCGAACTCCTCCTTGGAGGCGATCGGGATCTTGTACCCGCTCAGCAGCTGCTCCAGCGCGTCCGCCGCCTTCGCCCCCGTCCGACCCGGTTCCACCCGCTCCACCGGTGCCGCCGGCAGGTCCTTCAGGGCGGGCAGCCACAGCGGGGAGGTCGCGAAGGCCTTCAGCTGCGCGGGCGTCAGCGGCGGGGCGCTCCGGGTGACGGGCGAGCCCTTCTCGGCGGCCGCGTTGTGCTCCTGCACGTCGATCAGGTACCCGTCCTGGGTGACCAGCACGGCGGTCCAGCGCTTCGTGTCCACCCGGCGGTCGGGGTACTCGTAGCCCTGGTAGAGCAGGAGCGTCGAACCGTCGGCGAGCTTCTCCGTGGTGCAGCCGTCGTACGACTGCGTGACCTTGGAGGGGCACTGCACCATCTGCTGGGCCCCCCGGCTCTTCGGGTCCACGCGGGAGAGGCCGACGCCGACGGCGCTCTTGCCCTTGCCGTCGTCGAAGACCCCGCTCACCATCGGACCGGTCTTGTCGCCCGTGCCCCGCGCCGTGGCGTTGGTGACCGTTCCGCCCGGCAGCAGCTTCTTGAACACCTCGATCAGCTGCTCGGCGGAGACGGCCCCGGTGCCGGTGCGCGTCTTCTCCGCCTCCTCGCGGGCCTGACCCGGCGTCGACGCGCCGGGGCTCGGCGAGGTCACCGAGGGAACGGCCGCCACGTTCGCGGGGCCGTCGGAGCCGTCCGCGCCGAACATCCCGCCCGTGTAGGCGCCGGCCGTGCCGACCACCGCGAGGGCGAGGGCCGATCCACCGATCACCGCGGCCCTGCGGCGGGCCACCAGCCGCCGGCCGCGGCGTTCGCCGGCGCCCACGAGGTCGCGGCCGTCCACCGTGAAGTCGTCCCCCACACGCCTGAGGGCTTCGCCGAGCTCATCTTCAAAGGGCATGCGGAATCAGACCTTCCGTCCAAAGTCGTCATGGGGTGAGGGAAAGGGGCCGGCGGGCCGCTCAGCGGCCGGCGAACTCCGAGAGCGATCCGCCCAGTTGCTCGCGCAGCCGGGCCAGCGCCCGCGAGGACCTGGTGCGGACCGCCGCCGAGCTGACGTTCATCGCGTCGGCGGTCTCCTCGACGCTGCGGTCCTCCCAGTACCGCAGCACAAGTACCGCCCGGTCCTTCGGGGCCAGCCGCCCCAGCGCCTCCAGGAGCGTCAGCCGCAGCGCCGGGTCGGTGCCGCCGGCCGCCTGGGCGCCCGATTCGGGGAACTCCCCGACCGGGCGCTCCCCCGTCGACCGGCGGCGCTGGTGCGTCAGGAAGGCCCGTACCAGCACGGTCTGCGCGTAGGCGGCCGGATTGTCTATCCGGGTGATGCGTCCCCAGAGCAGGTACATCCGCCCCAGGGTCTCCTGTACGAGGTCTTCCGCGAGGTGGGTGTCACCGCTGGTCAGCAGGCAGGCCGACCGGTACAGATGCGCCGATCTGCCCTCCGCGAACTCGCGGAACCCGTCCCTGCGCACCTGCCACATCCGCTCCCCCTCGCGACCGTCTCACCCCATTGACGCGGCGGGGGCACCGGAATGTTTCAGCCGCTCTCAGCGAGTTTCTGAGAGGTCGTGGAAGTACATGTGGAACTCCTCGCGGACGAACCCCTCGGCCTCGTACAGCCCTTGGGCGACGTGGTTGTCGTACGCCGTCTCCAGCTGCACGCCCGACACCCCGGCCTCCCGGGCCCGGCGCAGCACCTCGCGCAGCAGCGCGCGGCCGGCCCCCGTACGCCGGCCGGCCGGGGCCACGTACAGGTCGCCCAGCAGCCACGCCCGCTTCATGGCCAGCGAGGAGAAGATCGGGTAGACCTGCGTGAAGCCGACCGTGCCCGCGCCCGGGACGTCGGCGAGCAGGACGAACGACTCGCCGCCCGCCAGCCGCTCCGCCAGGAAGGCGCGCGGGCGGTCCGGGTCCTCGACCTCCACCTCGTAGAACTCGAGGTAGCCGCGGAAGAGCTCGGCGGCCACGTCCAGATCCGCCTCCCCCGCCTCGCGCAGGACCACCTCGGCGGCGCCTTCCGCGACCCGCTCTTCGCCCTGTGTGATCCGACCGTTCATTTCGCTCTCCCTCGTCCACTCCCGCGCGCCGAATCCATTGTGCGCGGGGGGTCACAAACCAGCTCCGCCGCCCTACGCTACGGCCGGGCCGGCAGGGGACCGGCCCCGCAACGGGGGCAACACATGACACCGCTCGGTACGTTCATCACCGCCTGCGCCGTGATCGTCCTGCTGATCCCGATCTGGCTGATCAGCGCCTACAACGGGCTCGTCCGCCGCCGCAACCAGGTCGACAACGCCTGGGCCCAGGTCGACGTCCAGCTCAAGCGGCGCTACGACCTGATCCCGAACCTCGTCGAGACCGTCAAGGGGTACGCCGCCCATGAGCGCGGCACCTTCGAAGCCGTCGTCCGGGCCCGCGAGGCGGCCCTCGGCGCCGGCGGACCCGCCGACAAGGAGCGGGCCGAGTCCGCCCTGCGCACCGGCCTGACCGGGCTGTTCGCACTCGCCGAGGCCTATCCGGCGCTGCTGGCCGGCGGCAACTTCGACTCCCTGCGGCAGGAACTGGCGACCACCGAGGACCGCGCCGCCTACGCGCGGCAGTACTACAACGACGCCGTGCTGGCCTACAACACCTCGGTCGCCGCCTTCCCGACCCTGCTGATCGCCGGACCGATGGGTTTCCGCGCGCGCGAGTTCTTCCGCGCCGGAGAGGGCGAGACCGGCCCGGTCCAGGTCCGGTTCTAGATGACCTGGGCCTGGGGCATCGGGGCGTGCGCCCTGGTGGCGCCCCTGCTGTGGCTGTCCGCCGTCGGCTGGGCGGTGCTCGCCACCCGGCCCGCGCCCGTGGCCGCGGCCGGACCGACGATGGACCTGCGACCCGAGCCGCCGGCGCTGGTCGAGTTCCTGACCGGCGGCTGGGAGTGCGGGCGCGGCGCCCCGCGCGCGACCCTGCTGGACCTGGCGGCACGCGGATTCCTCGCCCTGGAGCAGACCGGCCCCGATCCCCGCGGCACCCTCATCCGGATCCGGTCGCCCCGCGCGGAGCCCCCCGGGGAGCTGCTGCCCTACGAGGCCCTGGTGCTGGCCCGGGTCACCGCACTGGCCTCCGGCGGGGTGCTGCCGGTCGGCGCCCTGGCCCGGGGCACCGAGGAGGAGGACCGGGGCTGGTGGCGGTCCTTCGCCCGGGCGGTCGCCGCCGACGCGCGGGCCCGCGGACTGGCCCGGGACCGCTACCCGGCGCGGCTGAAGGCGGGGCTGACGGTGGCCGCGACGCTGCCCGCGGCCCTGGTCGCCGTCTGGATCCTGGCGCTGGCCGGCCCCGGCCCGCTGGTCCAGGCCGCCATCGTCGGGGCGCTGGTGTGGGCGGCCGGAGCGGGGCTGGTCTCCCGGCTCACCGGGCAGCGCGAGACGCCCGCCGGGACCGCGGCCTGCGCGCACTGGCTCGGCGTACGGGAGTGGCTGGCCCGCGACGAGGCGTACCCGGGGCTGCCCCCGGCGGCGGTCGCCGTCTGGGACCGCTACCTCGCCCACGGAGTCGCCACCGGCGTGGCCCGCTCCGCGGCCGCCGCGCTCCCGCTCGGCCCGCGCGACGAGCGCCGCGCGTGGTCCGCGTACGGCGGCACCTGGCACGAGGTCCGGCTGCGCTACGCCCCCGCCCCGGCGCGCCGGATGCGCCCGCCGGACGAGAGCGTGCGGCGGGCTCTGCGGCGGATCGGGTCGGCCTCGATCGTGCTGCTCCTGGTGGCCTGGTGGCACGCCGATCCGCCGACCGAGGTCCGGCTCCCCGTCGAGAGCATCGGGCTCCTGCTCACCGAGGTGGCCCTGCTGGTGGGCGTCCTGATGGGCGCCCGCTGGCTGTGGACCGGCCGGCGGCCCGTGATCCCGCTCGCCGCGTACGTGTACGGCGCCCTGCTCGCCGTCTTCGTCTACGCCGGGGTCCTGCAGTTCGCCTGGCAGTGGACGGTGCCCCCGCAGGCGGCGTGGGCACAGCTGCCCCCGGTGCTGTTCATGGGGCCCGCGCTGCTCTGGTACCTCTTCCTCCTCGCCGCGGCCCTGCTCGACCGGTCCCGGCAGACCTGGACCGAGGGCGAGATCGTGCGGCTGCGCAGCGAGAAGGGCGTCCACCACGTGGCGCTCGACCCGGGCGGCCCGGCCACGGTCACGGCGTGGCCGGTGCGGCTCCGGCTGTACCAGCACCTGCGCGAGGGGGCGGTCGTACGGGTGCTGCGCGGGCGGGTCCTCGGGCACGTCTACGAGGTCGTGGTCGTGACCCCGTCCACGCAGGGCGAGCTGTTCCCGGCGGAGGCCGCGCCGGAATCCCCGGAGCCCGGTGAACCCGACGCTCCCGGCCCGCTGTCCGCCTTCTCCGCACTGCTGCGCCGGGGCGATCCCGCCGACTTCCTCCCGGTCGCCGAGGCCTCCCGGATCCTCCGCGCCGAGCTGCGCGAATCGGACTCCGCGCCCGGCCTCGGCATCCGCTCCTACGTCACCCCCGACGGCCGCAAGGCCCTGCTGCTGCAGACCGCTTCGGGAGCCCTGGGCCGACGGCTGCTGGCGGTGCACAAGCGCCGCGCCGCCACGGTCGGCGCGGGTCCGGCCGACGTGGCGTACGCACGGGGGCGGCGCCTGGTGGTGCGGCGCGGGGAGCACGTGCTGATGCTCGAACTCCCGCGCGGCGCCGACCCGTCGACGCTACCGGTCCTCGCCGAGGCGGCTGCCCGGCGGATGGCCGGTCCTTCCCGGTGACGGGACGGAATCAGTCCTTGCCGGTGACGGGACGGATGGTCAGTCCTTCCCGGTGACGGGCTGCGCCGGCAGCGTGTAGACGTGCTGCGGGGTCACCGTCTTGGTGATGGCCTCGCCGAACAGCGTGCTCGGCTCCTCCCCTTCGGCGGAGATGTCCGTGTTGAGCAGCACGACCAGGGTGGCCTTCGACTGCGGGTCGTAGACCGCCAGCGTCTGGTATCCGGGGATCGAGCCGTTGTGCCCGATCCAGCCCTGGACGTTGAAGATGCCCAGTCCGTACCCGGTGCCCGGGAGGGCGTCCACGACCTTGAGGCGCTGGGCCTGGGTGGCGGGGGTGAGCAGCTCACCCGTGGCCAGCACCTTGGCCCACTGCCGCAGGTCCGTGAGGTCGGAGATCATCGCTCCGGCGGCCCAGCCCCAGGAGGGGTTCCAGTCGGCGGCGTCCTCGGTCTTCCCCGAGGCCGTCTGGTCCGTGTAGCCCTGGGCGTGCGGCTTCGGGAACTCGGCGCCGGCCGGGAAGAGGGTGTGCTTCAGACCGGCGGGCTCGATGACTTCCTTGGTGATGTAGTCGGCCAGCTTCTGGCCGCTGATCTTCTCCACGACCAGCCCGATCAGGATCAGGTTGGTGTTGCAGTAGTAGAACTTCGCGTCCGGCTCGAAGAGCACCGGGTGCTTGAAGGCGTACGCGAGCAGCTCCTGCGGGGTGAAGGGCTTGCGCGGATCGCTGGTCAGCGCCTTGTAGAAGCCCTCGTCGGCGGAGTAGTTGAACAGCCCGCTGCGCATCTCGGCCAGCTCGCGCATGGTGATGCGGTCCCCGTTGGGCACCCCGTCGATGTACTTGCCGATGGGGTCGTCCAGCCCGATCTTCCCGTCGTCGACCAGCTTGAGCATCGCGGTCACGGTGAAGGTCTTGGTCTCGCTGCCGATCCGCATGTTGAGCTTGTCGGTCATGGGCGCGCCGGTGGCCTTGTCGGCCACGCCGAAGGCCCGTACGTACTCCCCCTTGCCCGGCGCGGACAGGGCCACTTGGACCCCGGGCACCTTGGCCTCGTCCATCACCTTCCGGATGGCGTCGTCCAACTGCCGCGCCACGGCGGGGGTGAGCTGCGGAAACTCGTCGGATGCGGCCGAGCTGCTGGCCACCGGGGGTGTCGGCGCGTCCAGCGCGTACCCGACACCGGCCCCCACGGGCACCATCAGGAGCCCCACTGCGGCTGCTCCCACAGCCGCCCTGCGCAACCGTGTCGTGCTCACCCGTCCAACGTAACCCCGGGTCCGGTGGGGGGCGACGCGGGCGGGGGGAGGCCGGGCGGGGCGGGGGCGCGTTCGGGCGGGGCGGGGGCGCGGGTCAGGCGGCGCGGTAGGCCCGCAGGAAGGCGGCCACGCCTCCCTCGACCACGCGGTCGACCTCTTCCTGGGGCAGCGGGAGGACCCCGTAATGCGTCCGCTGCACGAGCGAGTGGGAGATCAGCGCCATGAAATGGGCGCCCGCCATGGCCGCGTCCCCGTGCACGTCGAGCAGCCCGGCGGCGGCCAGGCCCTCCATCGCCTCGCCGAGCGCGCGTCCGACCGGACCCGGGCCGGCGTTCATCCAGGCCTCCAGCAGCTCCGGCGGCACGTGGTCGGCCTCGGCGTGGATGTGGCGGACGAGAGCGAAGTGGTCCGGGTAGTCGGCCATGAGGGCGACGAAGGCGTGGGCCAGGGCCCGCAGGTCACGCTCCAGGTCATCGGGGTGGGGCGGGCGCCGCGGGTCGAGGAGGGCCTCCAGGCGGGCGATCTGGGCGTCCCGCACCTGGGTCGAGGTCCAGGTGACGACGGTGCGGAAGAGCTCCGCCTTGCCGCCCGGGAAGTGGTTGTAGAGCGTGCGGGTCGACACTCCGGCCGCGGCGGCCAGCATGTCCACCGAGGCGCGCGCGTAGCCCTCGCGGCCGAAGACTCCGCAGGACGCGCTCGCCATGGCGATCTGCTTCTCCAACTTCCTGCTGCTGCCGGTCACTCCGCCTCCTCGAAAGTACAACGGTCATTGCAATTCTTACAACGCACGTTGTACTTTACCGGAGGAGCGGCCGCACGGAGCGGCCGCCCCGCCTACGAGGGGACACCACCATGACTGCCACCGCCGCCACCGCCGCTCCCGATTCCACTCCCGCTTCCGCTACCTCCTCCGACATCGCCGACATCGCCGCCACCTCCGTCGCCTCCGTCGCCGCCGAGGGTCCGGCCGCCGGGGAGGACGCGCCGCTGCGCGTCGCCGTGGTCGTCGCCAGCGTCCGCGAGGGCCGCCAGGGCCCCGCCGTCACGGAGTGGTTCCTCGGCGCGGCGCGGGCCCACGGCGGGCTGGAGCTGGACGTCATCGACCTCGCCGACGTCGACCTGCCGCTGGCCATGCCCGGCTGGGGCGGCTCCCCGAGCCCGCGGGCCGCGGCCGCCCTGGCGCAGGTGACCCCGCGGCTGGCCGCCGCCGACGCCTTCGTCATCGTCACCCCCGAGTACAACCACAGCTTCCCGGCCGCCCTGAAGAACCTCATCGACTGGCACCGCGAGCAGTGGCACGCGAAGCCCGCCGGCTTCGTCTCCTACGGCGGCCTCGGGGGCGGCCTGCGCGCCGTCGAACAGCTCCGGCAGGTCTTCGCCGAACTGCACTCCATGACCGTGCGCGACTCCGTCAGCCTGCACGGTCCGTGGTCCGGGCTCGGCGAGGACGGCGTGCCGCGCGACACCGCGGTCTCCGAGGGCGCGGTCAAGGGCATGCTCGGGCAGCTGACGTGGTGGGGCCGCGCCCTGCGCACCGCCCGCACGACCCGCCCGTACCAGGGCTGAGGGGGCGACGGGATGAGCACGCAGCACAGGACGGACGGGACGCGGGCGCGGACGACGCAACCGGCGGAGCCGGGAACGGAAACAGGAGCGGAAACAGGAGCGGGATCGGGAACGGGAACGGGTTCGCAACCCCCGGAAGCCACCCTCACCCCGGCCCAACTCCGCCGCACCGTGAGCGTCGTGATCGTCGGCTCGGTCATGTCGGTGCTCGACGTGACGATCGTCAACGTCGCCCTGCACCGCCTCTCCGAGGCCTTCGACTCACCGTTGGCGACGATCCAGTGGACCGCCGGCGCGTACACGCTCGCCCTCGCCGCCGTCATTCCGACCGCGCCCTGGGCCATGGCCCGGATCGGCGCCAAGCGCACCTACCTGACCGCCCTCGTCCTCTTCACGCTCGGCTCGCTGCTCGCCGCGTGCGCCTGGGACGCCGGCAGCCTGATCGCCTTCCGGGCCGTACAGGGCCTCGGCGGCGGACTGCTCATGCCCGTCGGCATGGGGATGGTGATGCGCGGCGCGGACCCGGCCCGGCTCGGGCGGGTGATGGCCCTGCTCGGGCTCCCGATCATCGTCGGGCCGGTGGCCGGTCCGGTCCTGGGCGGCTGGCTGATCGACGCGGCGTCCTGGCAGTGGATCTTCCTGGTCAACCTGCCCGTCGGAGCCTTGGCACTCGTACTCGCCGCGAAGCTGCTGCTCCCCGACGCACCGCACGGCCGGTCCTCGGCCCCGGACGGAAGCCCTGCCCCCACCCCCGATCCGGCCCCCGGACTGGACGTCCCGGGACTGCTGATGCTCTCCCCCGGCCTCGCCCTGCTCCTCTTCGGCCTGGCCCGGGGCGCGGAGCACGGCACCCTCACCGAGCCCGGCGCACTCCTGCCCGCCCTCACCGGCGCCGCACTCGTCGCCGCCTTCGGCCGCCGCTCGCTCACGGCCCGCGAGCCGCTGCTCGACCTGAGGCTGCTGCGCGACCGCACATTCGGCTTCGGCGTGGCCACGCTCGCGCTGTTCACCTGCGGCTACTTCGGCTCGATGCTGCTCGGCCCGATGTACTGGCAGCAGGCGCGCGGTACGAGCGCGACGGTGGCGGGGATGCTGGGCGCGCCGATCGGCCTGGTCGTCGGCCTGACGATGCAGATCGCCTCGCGCCGCGTCGACAAGGTCCCGCCGCGCCGGCTGATCCGGGCCGGCATCGCCACGGGGGCACTGGGCATGGCCCTGACGGCGCTCCAGGCCGGCACGGCCGACGTCGCGGTCTGGCGGATCGTCGGCGCCGGGATGGTGATGGGCATCGGCGCGGGAATGGTCCTGCTGCCGACGATGACCACCGCGAGCCGCAACCTCCCCAAGGACCGCATGACCGCGGCGAGCACCATCCTGAGCATCAACTCCCAGATCTGGGCCTCGGTGGGAACGGCCCTGATCTCCGTGGCCCTGAGCTCGGCGGGCCAGACCCCGGCGGGCTTCCGGACCACGTACGCCATCGCCGCGGCCCTCCTGGCCCTCGCCCTCCTCCCCGCCACCTTCCTCCCCACCCGCCGCCCCTGACCCACGTACGCCTTCGGGCGCGCTCACCGCCTCCGGACGGCCCAGACCAGTACGGCCGCCGTCCCGACGGAGAGCACCGCCGTGGACATCCCCGCCTGAACCCCGAACCGCACGGTCACCGAGCTCCCCACCAGGGCGCCCAGCGGAACGCCGACCCCGGAGGACAGCATGCGCCGGGTGGTGTTCACCCTCCCCTGCAGTCCGGCGGGGGTGACCGCCTGGGAGTACGTCATCGTGTTGACGAGAACGACGAGATAGGCGCAGCCCCAGGCCGCCAGCGCCACCAGCACGACCCGCCAGTCGCGGGCCAGTACGACCACCAGCCCCAGCAGCGCCCCCACCGGCAGCACGCCGCGCAGGATCCCGAAGGCGTCGAACCGCTCCGCCAGCCGGGGAAGTACGAGCGAGCCCCCGATCCCGCCGGCGCTCCACGCCGCGTAGAGCAGTCCGGTACGGAAGTCGGCGGCGGGAATGCCCAGCCCCCGGTCGGCGAACACCACGAGCTGCCCGACGATCGCGCCGCCCGCGAAGGACTGCAGCGTGCCGACGGCCGTCATGACGCGCAGGGCCGGGTGATTCCAGAGGAACGAAAGCCCCTCGGACACGGATTCCCGAAACCCCACCCGCCCGGCCGCGCCCGTAGGAAGCGGGTCCCCACCCGCGCCCACGACGGCCCTCAGCAACAGCGCGGCGACGGCGAAGCTGACCGCGTCCACGACGAGGCTCCCCGCCGGCCGCACGAGCACGATCAACCCGCCGGCCACCGCGGTACCCACGATCCGCACGACGGTCTCGCCGCCGTACAACGCGCTGTTGGCCCGGGCGAGGTTCTCCTTCCCGACCACGGAAGGCACGAACCCGTAAACGGCCGCGTCGAAGAAGAGCGCGAGCGAGGAGGACACCAGAGCGGCGGCGACCACGTGCACCACGCTCAGCACCCCGAGCACCCAGGCCACCGGAACGCTCAGCAAACAGAGCGCGTTGGCCCAGTCCGCCCCGACCATCAGCCGCCGCCGGTCCACCCGATCGGCGACCGCACCCGCGACGAGCCCGAACACCAGATAGGGCAGCGTCCCCGCGGCGGCGACCACCGACACCAGCACAGGAGAGCCCGACTCCTGATAAACGAGCACCGGCAACGCCACCGAACTGACGGCCGACCCCAACCCGGACACAACCCGGGACAACCAAAACCCCCGAAACCCCCTCACCGCCCAAAGCGGCGTCTCCTCGAGCCCGAACCCCTCAGCCCCAACACCCACACGAGAACCCATGAGGATTCATAGCCACACCCCCACTCCCTCCGTCAACTCCCCTCACCAGGACACCCGGAGGGACCGGCACGGCAGGCCGGCGCACCACCCCGTCGATCACTCGTCACGGTGAACCACCCCTCGGAACAGAACCCCGAAGCCCCCGAAGGGAGTTCCGCTCCACAGACACACTCCGCCATCCCCCGCCGAGGCGCATGCCGGCGCCATCGGCTCGACGCCCGTGGCCGGCTTCGACTACCAAGTCGGCGGTGTCACCATGACCATTCCGACGGGCTGCATGTTCACCCACATCGTCCGCGGCGAAGGCAAGAAGATCACCTACCAGAACGCCGGCGTCGACTGCGGATTCGTCGGGGCCCTCAACGCAGGATTCTGCAACTGGCGCATCGACTTCACCTACGCGGACACCGACAACAAGACCTACCGGACCTCCCGCGGCAAGACGCACGCCGAGTGCGAGATCCACCCCATGCGCGACAACGCCCCCCAGACACTGCCCCGCTACGGCAAGGCGTGCGCACACCTCAACATCAACGGTGTGCGCCGGGTCAGCCAGTGCCACCACATCACGAAGTGAGCCGCACATGACCGCCGGCCCCACCCCCGGTGACGCCGCACGGGAAGCCGCTCGCCGCCGTGCCGGCATCGTCGCCTTCCTCCTCGGCGCCGCCGCGTCCCTCGCGTTCTTCGCCTTCTTCCCCGGACTCCCCCACGTCATCGACTGGGGCGCCATCATCACCTCCCTCGCCGTCGGCGGCCTGGCCCGCTGGGCCCGGCAGGCCCGGATGACGCGGAAGAGCGGCACCCCCGGCTAGGGGGTGTCTGCAATGTCGGTCGGTCGTTACTCCGTTCGTGGTGCGTCGTCATGAACTGACTGATGATGCCTAGGAAGTCGTCGGGCGGTTGCTGGCTCCGCCCCGGATGGGGCAGCCGGTGCGGGATCGGCGGCGGGTCCTCAACGGCATCCCGTGGAAGCTGTCCACCGGGGCCGCCTGGCGGGACCTGCCCGAACGCTACGGCCCGTGGAAGACCATCTACGAACGGTTCCGCCGCTGGTCGGCCGACGGAACCTGGGACCGGCTCCTGGCCCACGTCGACTGGTCGACCGTCTGCGTCGACTAGACGATCGTGCGGGCCCACCAGCACTCTGCCGGAGCCCGAAAAGGGGGCCCTGGACCGGCGAGGCACTCGGCCGGTCCCGCAGCGGACTGAGCACGAAAATCCACCTCGCCTGCGACGGCCGCGGCCGACCTCTCGCGTTCACTCGCACCGGCGGGAACGTGAATGACTGCACGCAGTTCGAGCCGGTCATGGCCCACATCCGCATCAAGCGGTGCGGGCCTGGCCGGCCCCGCACCCGACCCGCCAGGGTGGTCGGCGACAAGGGCTACTCGTCGCGGAAGATCCGCTCCTACCTGCGCGGACGTGGCATCATTCCCGAGCGCGTCGACCAGATCAGCGGACGCCTGCGACGAGGCGAGAGCCTGTGCCGACTCGACCGCGCGGTCTACCGACGCCGCAACGTCGTCGAACGCTGCTTCAACCGGCCCAAGCAGAACAAGGCCCTCGCCTGCCTGCGACTATGGCTCCCCAACTGACATTGCGGACACCCTCTAGCGCCCGCGCCCCTGCCTAACCTCTGGGCATGATCAATCCGATTGAGCTCGTGATATTCGACTGCGACGGCGTACTCGTCGACAGCGAACCCCTCTTCGTGCGCCTCCAGATCGCCCTCGGCGCGGAACTCGGCTGGCCGCTCACCCGGGACGAGGCGATCGACCGCTTCGTCGGCCGCTCCAAGCAGTCGATCATCGACCAGATCGCCGATCGGCTCGGCGACGAGACGGCCGGCCTCTGGTGGGAGCGGCTCATCCGGAGGCACGAGGAGGCGGTCGACGCCGAGCTCACCGCGATCCCGGGCATCGCCGAGGCCCTCGACGCGATCTCCCTGCCCACCTGCGTGGCATCCAACGGCAGCCACGACAAGCTGCGCCAAGTCCTCGGCCGCACCGGCCTGTACGAGCGCTTCGCGGGCCGCCTGCACAGCGCCGCCGACGTCGCGCGGGGCAAGCCGGCCCCCGACCTCTTCCTGTACGCCGCCGAGCGCATGGGCGTGGACCCGGCGGCGTGCGCCGTGGTCGAGGACAGCCGCTCCGGCGTGGAGGCGGCCCGCGCCGCGGGGATGCGCGCCTTCGGCTACGCGGGCGGCCTGACCCCCGCCGCCCGGCTCGCCGGTCCCGGCACCGTCGTCTTCCACGACATGCGGGAACTCCCCCACCTGCTCACCCAGTAGAGGCACACCACCGGAGCGCCGCCAACCCGTACCAGTTCCATGAAAACGCGCACAAGCGAGATGTCATACTGCAATACTCGCACTAGGCAGAACAACATTCAGAGGACGGCGCAACCCGAGGAGCCGGACATGACGACCACCACCCCCACCCGCCCCGCGCTGTACGAAGTGCTCGACGACCGGTTCCGTACGGAGAAGTGCACCGTGGGCGATCTCCAGCTCGAGACGCTCCACGTGGGCTCCCGCTGGGCGGAAGGCCCGCTGTACGTACCGGCCTGGCGTCAGCTGATCTGGAGCGACATCCCGAACGACCGCATGCTGCGCTGGGACGAGACGACCGGCGCGGTCGGCGTCTTCCGCTCGCCCGCCGGCCACCCCAACGGCAACACCCTCGACCGCGAAGGCCGCCTGATCACGTGTGAGCAGGGCAACCGCCGCGTCACCCGGACCGAGCACGACGGCTCGGTCACCGTGCTCGCCGACCGCTACCGGGGCAAGCGCCTCAACAGCCCGAACGACTCGACCGTCAGGTCCGACGGTTCGATCTGGTTCTCCGACCCGGACTTCGGGCTCACCAGCGACTACGAGGGCGTACCCGGCGAGCCCGAGATCGGCGCCACCAACGTCTACCGGATCGACCCGGACACCGCCGAGGTCCGGCTCGTCGCCGACGGCTTCAGCGGACCGAACGGCCTGGTCTTCTCGGCCGACGAGCGCGAGCTCTACGTGTCCGACAGCCGCGCCAACCAGATCCGCGTCTTCGACGTGCACGAGGACGGCACCCTCTCGAAGGGCAGGATCTTCGCCGAAGGGACCGGGCAGGGCCGCTTCGACAACATCCGCTTCGACGACCGCGGCCACCTCTGGGCCGCGGCCATGGACGGCGGCGTGCACTGCTACGCCCCGGACGGAACCCTGCTCGGCCGCATCCTGGTGCCCAACACGGTCTCCAACATCCGCTTCGGCGGACAGCGCCGCAACCGCCTCTTCATCACGGCGAACGACACCCTCTACTCCCTGGTCATGGGCGTCAAAGCCGCCCCGACGACCACCTGATCGGAGCCGCATGCAGCAGCGCGCACTGGGCAGGACGGGCCGCGAGGTGTCCGTCGTAGGACTGGGGACCTGGCAGCTGGGAGGAGGCTGGGGCGAGGTCCGCGAGGAGGACGCCTTCGCCGTCCTGGACGCGTCCGTCGCGGCGGGCGTCACGTTCTTCGACACGGCGGACGAATACGGCGACGGCCGCAGCGAACGGCTCATCGGCGACTACCTCCGCCGGCGCCCCGACGCCGGGGTGTTCGTCGCGACGAAGATGGGCCGCCGCCCGGCCGAACAACTGACGTCCCACTACACCCTCGACAACTTCCGCGCCTGGACGGACCGTTCGCGGACCAACCTGGGCGTGGACACACTGGACCTGGTGCAGCTGCACTGCCCGCCCACGCCGGTGTACTCCAGCGACGAGGTGTTCGACGGACTGGACACCCTGGTCGCGGAGCGCCGGATCGCGGCGTACGCGGTGAGCGTCCGGACCTGCCGCGAGGCCCTGACGGCGATCGCCCGCCCGGGCACGGCGAGCGTGCAGCTCGTCCTGAACCCCTTCCGCCTGAAGCCCCTGGAGGAGGTCCTCCCGGCAGCCGCCGGGGCAGGGGTCGGAATCATCGCACGCGTCCCGCTGGCCTCCGGCCTGCTCTCCGGCACGTACACGAGGAACACGCTGTTCCGGCCGGACGACCACCGCACCTACAACCGGCACGGCGAGGCCTTCGACCGGGGCGAGACCTTCGCGGGCGTCGACTTCGAGTCCGGGGTCGAGGCGGCGGCCGAGTTCGGGGCCCTCGCACCCCACGGCGCCACCCCGGCCCAGACCGCACTGCGCTGGATCATCCAGCAGCCGGGCGTGACCACGGTGATCCCGGGCGCCCGCTCCCCGCAACAGGCCCGCGCGAACGCCTCCGCGGCAGCCCTGCCACCCCTCCCACCGGCCACCCTGAAGGCCGTACGCGACCTCTACGACCGCCGGATCCGCCCCCAGGTCCACCACCACTGGTAGCCACCCCACGCCCCGGGCCGAGCCCCAGGCCGCACGGGTGTCCGGAAATAGCAAAAGCCCCAGGTCACGGCGAGTGAGTCCTGGGGCTTCTACAGAGCCGCCTTCGGGATTCGAACCCGAGACCTACGCATTACGAGTGCGTTGCTCTGGCCAGCT
Source organism: Streptomyces sp. NPDC054956 (assembly GCF_053609185.1). Classification (NCBI taxonomy): domain Bacteria; kingdom Bacillati; phylum Actinomycetota; class Actinomycetes; order Kitasatosporales; family Streptomycetaceae; genus Streptomyces; species Streptomyces sp. NPDC054956. Next base: position 15,466 of record NZ_JBSGXB010000043.1, read on the forward strand.
GAGCTAAGGCGGCACCGCTGGGAAGACAAGAATTTCCCTGGTGGGAGGCTCTCATCAGCAGCGGCCCAAAGTCTACAGGGTTAAACGGGGTGCCCCGAACCGGGGCCCGAGGTCAGCACTTCTTGCCGTCCTGCGGGGCCTTTCCCTCGATGAGGTAGAGGTTGATCGCCGAGTCGATGCAGTCGCTGCCCCGGCCGTACGCGGTGTGGCCGTCCCCGTCGTACGTCAGGAGCACGCCCGAGTCGAGCTGGCCCGCCAGGGCCTGGGCCCACTTGTACGGGGTCGCCGGGTCGCGGGTGGTGCCGACCACCACGATCGGCGGGGCGCCCTTCGCGTTCAGCGCGCGGGCCGTTCCGGTGGCCTTGGCCGGCCAGTACGTGCAGTTCAGCGAGGCCCAGGCCAGGCCCGCGCCGAAGACCGGGGAGGCCTTCTCGAAGGAGGGCAGCGCCTTCTCGACCGCCGCGGGGCCGTCGAAGGCCGGGGGCTGGTCCAGACAGTTCACGGCGGCGTTCGCCGACATCAGGTTGGCGTACTTGCCGTCCGGCTCGCGCTCGTAGTAGCTGTCGGCGAGGGCCAGCAGCCCGTTGCCGTCGTCATCCTTGATCGCGGACGTGAGCGCCTCGCGCAGCTGCGGCCAGGCGTTCTCGTCGTACAGCGCGGCGATCACACCGGTCGTGGCCAGCGCCTCGCCCACCCCGTTGCGGGCCCGGTCGGTGGTGGGCACCGGCACGGCGTCGACCTTGCGGAAGAACTCCTTCAGGCGCGCCGCCACCGCGTCCGGGCCGCCCTGGCCGAGCGGGCAGTCGGACTGCTTGGCGCAGTCCTGCGCGAAGGCGCGGAAGGCGGTCTCGAAGCCCTCGGTCTGGTCCCGGTTCAGTTCGAGCGCGGGCCTGGAGGGGTCCATCGCCCCGTCCAGGACCAGCCGGCCGGTCCGGCCCGGGAAGAGGTCGGCGTACGTCGCCCCGAGGAAGGTGCCGTACGAGGCTCCGACGTACGTCAGCTTCTCGTCGCCCAGTGCCGCGCGGAGCACGTCCATGTCGCGGGCGGCGTCGACGGTGGACACGTGCGGCAGTACCTTCTGCGAGCGCGCCTGGCAGGCGGCCGCGAACTCCTTGAAGGCCGTCACCAGCAGGGCCTGTTCCGCCGGGGTGTCCGGCGTCTGGTCCACCTGCGTGTACTTGTCCATGGCAGGGCCGGTCAGGCATTCCACCGGGCTGCTGCGGTCCACGCCGCGCGGGTCGAAGGAGACCATGTCGTAGGCGGCGCGGACCTGCGCCGGGTACCCGATGCCCGCGTACGCCTGGAGGTAGCCGATGCCGGAGCCGCCCGGGCCGCCCGGGTTGACCACCAGCGAGCCGAGCCGCTTGCCGGGGGCGGTCGCCTTGCGGCGGGCCACCGCGATGTCGATGTCGCCGGACTCGGGGTGCTCGTAGTCCAGCGGGGCCTTCATGGTGGTGCAGTCGAAGCCGGGGACTCCGCACTCGCGCCAGCTCAGCTTCTGGTCGTAGTACGGGCGCAGCGCGGCCGGGACGGCTCCCGGCTCGGCCGACGGCGCGGCCGAACCCCCGCTGGAGGAGGCGGCGGCGCTCGGTCCTCCCGTACCGCCCGATGTGCACCCTGAGAGCAGCAGCCCCGCGGCGGCGATCACGGTCCCGGTGGTGCGCAGCAGGCGACTGGTGTCCATTCCCGGAGCCTACGGCCTGCGGGACCTCCCGGGGCGGCGGCCCCCACGCTGGGCGGCGGACGCCCGCCCGGGGCGCGGCCAGCGCCCCGCACGCGCACGCGCGTCCCGCGGGCGCCGCCGGGACCGCTCGAACGGGTGAATCCGACGAGGGCGGTCGGACCACCGGGCGGCCCTGCGGAGCCGTCCGGCGGGCGGATCTGCCCGCGGGGTGGATCGGCCCGCGGGGTGGACCAGCCCGCGGGATCAGCCCGCGCGCAGGGACATCGTCATCGCCTCGACTGCGAGCAGCGGGGCCACGTTGCGGTCCAGGGCCTGCCGGCAGGCGATGATCGCCTCGATGCGCCGCAGGGTCCGCTCGGGACCCGAAGCCCGGGCGATCCGGTCCAGGTCGTGGCGTATCTCCTCGTTCGCGATGGCCAGCGAGGAGCCGAGCTGCAGGGCCAGCACGTCCCGGTAGAACCCGGTGAGATCGGTCAGCGCCAGGTCGAGGCTGTCGCGCTGGGTGCGCGTGCGCCGGCGCTTCTGCCGGTCCTCCAGCTCCTTCATCACGCCGGCCGTACCGCGCGGCATCCGCCCGCCCGTACCGGCTCCGGCGCCGAGCGCGGCCCGCAGCTCCTCGGTCTCCTTGGTGTCCACCTCTTCCGCGACCTGCTTGGCGTCCTCGGCGGCGGCGTCCACCAGCTCCTGTGCGGCCTTGAGGCACCCGCCCACGTCGTCCACGCGCATCGGCAGCCTCAGCACGGTGGCCCGGCGGGCGCGGGCCTCCGGGTCGGTGGCGAGCCGGCGGGCCCGGCCGATGTGCCCCTGGGTCGCGCGGGCGGCGGCCTGGGCGACGTCCGGGTCGATGCCGTCGCGCCGCACCAGCACCTCCGCCACGGCGGACACCGGCGGGGTGCGCAGCGTCAGGTGGCGGCAGCGGGAGCGGATCGTGGGCAGCACGTCCTCCAGCGAGGGCGCGCACAGCAGCCACACGGTGCGCGGCGCGGGCTCCTCCACGGCCTTGAGGAGCACGTTGCCCGCGCCCTCCGTGAGGCGGTCGGCGTCCTCCAGGACGATGATCTGCCAGCGGCCCACGGCCGGGGAGAGCTGCGCCCGGCGGACCAGTTCGCGGGTCTCCTTCACACCGATGGACAGCAGGTCGGTGCGGACGATCTCCACATCGGAGTGCGTGCCGATCAAAGTGGTGTGGCAGCCGTCGCAGAACCCGCAGCCCGGCTCGCCGCCGAGGGCCCGGTCGGGGCTGGTGCACTGGAGCGCGGCCGCGAAGGCGCGGGCGGCGGTGGAGCGCCCCGAGCCGGGCGGGCCGGTGAACAGCCAGGCGTGGGTCATCTTGGAGGCGGCCGGCGGCTCCGTCCGCGCCTCGATGGCGGTGACCAGGGCGTCGGCGTCGCGGGCGGCGGCGGCCAGCTGCGTCTGAACCCGCTCCTGTCCCACCAGGTCGTCCCATACGGGCATCCCGCCCACCGCCTTTCCCTCGCGTACCGTCCGTGCGTGCTCACCCAGTGTGGCCGCTCACCCAGTGTGGCGGCTCCCACTGACAATCCCCGCCGGCCGGCCGGGCGCACCGTCACCGCCGCGCCGCTGCCGTCAGCGGCGGCGCGGACCCCGGCCCTCGTCGTCCTCGTCGTCCCGGCGCGGCCCGAGCAGTTCGTCCGCCAGCGTCGGCAGATCGTCCAGCGGGGTCTCCTCCGCCCAGTCCGAGCGGGCCCGGCGCGGCCGGCCGTCCTCGCCGAGGACGGGCAGCTCGCGGGTCCGGTCGTTGCCCGCGTCGCGGAAGATGCCCGGCGGGACCCGGTCGGCCGGGTTCTCCTCGGGGCGCTGGGCTGTCGGCCGCGAAGCCGAGTACGAGGCCCGGGGCGCCGACGCCGGGGGCGCCGCCTCGCCCGTTCCCGTCCCCGCGCGCGTGGGGCGTACGGGCGGCAGGACGGCCGTCTCGTCCGCCGCACCGGTGGGGGGTACGGGCGGCAGGACTGCCGTCTCGTCCGCCGGACCCGTCGCGCGGACCGGCGGCAGCACCGAGGTCTCGGCCACCGGGTCGACCTTGGGGACCGGCACCGTCTGGGTGACGTCGTCCGGCTGCAGGACCCGCTTGACGACCGGAGTCTCGACCGTCACGGCGTCGTCGGGGTGCGATTCCTTGCGCAGACCGACCGCGGGCGCCGCCGGTGCGGCGGGCGCCGTGTCCGGCACGGGCGCGGAAGGCGCCGCGGCGGAAGCGGGCGCCGCAGCCGGCGTCACGGGTGTCGCCGGCGTCGCGGCAGCGGCCGGCACGGACGCGGAAGCCGCCGAAGCGGCCGCCGCCGCGGCAGCGGCCTTCGCCGCCGTCTCGGCCGCCGCGGCCTCGGCCAGCCGGCGCGCCTGCTCGGCCTTCAGCAGGGCCTCCTCGGCCCGCCGCTGCTTCTCCAGCCGGCGCTCCTCCGCCTCGGCGCGCAGCCGCGACTCCTCCTCGGCCTGCTTGCGCAGCCGCTCGGCCTCCGCCGCGCGGGCCTTCTCCTCTGCCTCCAGCCGCAGCCGCTCGGCCTCGGCCCGCTCCCGGGCCTCCTCCTCGGCGCGCAGCCGTTCCTCGCGTTCCTTGCGCGCGGCCTCGGCCTCGGCCCGGATCCGGGCCTCCTCGGCCTCACGGGCCTTGCGGGCTTCCTCCTCGGCCAGCAGCCGGGCTTCCTCGGCCTTGCGCGCCGCCTCTTCCTCGGCCTTGCGCGCGGCTTCCTCCTCGGCGAGCCGCCGGGCCTCCACCCGGGCGGCCACCTCGGCCTCCGAGAGCGGCAGCATCCGGTCCAGGCGGTGGCGCACGACCGTGCTCACCGACTCCGGGTCCTGGCCCGCGTCGACCACCAGGTAGCGCCCGGGGTCGGCCGCGGCCAGCGTCAGGAATCCGGCCCGCACCCGCTGGTGGAACTCCGCCGGCTCCGATTCCAGCCGGTCCGGCGCCTCCGTGAACCGCTCGCGGGCCGTCTCCGGCGACACGTCGAGCAGCACGGTCAGGTTCGGTACGAGGCCGTCCGTGGCCCACCGCGAGATACGGGCGATCTCGGTCGGGGACAGATCCCGGCCGGCGCCCTGGTAGGCCACCGAGGAGTCGACGTAGCGGTCGGTGATGACCACGGCGCCCCGCTCCAGCGCGGGCCGCACGACGGTGTCCACGTGCTCGGCGCGGTCGGCCGCGTACAGCAGGGCCTCGGCGCGGTTCGACAGTCCGGCGGAGGACACGTCGAGCAGGATCGAGCGGAGCCGCTTGCCGACCGGGGTGGCCCCCGGCTCGCGCGTGACGACGACCTCGTGGCCCTTGGCCCGTATCCAGTCGGCCAGCGCCTCCACCTGGGTGGACTTGCCGGCCCCGTCGCCGCCCTCCAGGGCGATGAAGAACCCGGCGTCGGACGCGGCCTGCACCGGCTCCCCGCCGCGCAGCGCCTCGCGCAGGTCACGGCGCAGCGGTACGCCGCTGCGGTCGTCGGCCTTGGCCAGTACGACGGCGGCGACCGGCAGCAGCAGGGCGCCGACCAGCATCAGCGTGAAGGCCGCCCCGCCGTGCGCGAAGACGATCCCGCCGCCTTCCAGCCGGTGCGGCCCGATCGCCGCGGCCAGCAGCGGGGCCACGACCGCCCCGACGGCCACGGCCACCCGGACCACGGCCTGCAGGTGCTCGGTGACCCGGGCCCTGCGGAACTCCTCGGTCTCCTGGTCCAGCAGCGTGTGCCCGGTGTTGGCGGCGACGCCCGAGGCGGCGCCGGCGAGCAGCGACAGGAACAGCACGGTCGCGGTGTCCGGGACCAGCCCGGTCAGCAGCAGCGCGAGACCGGCCACCGCGATGGACAGGGCCAGCAGCCGGCGCCGGGACAGGGCGGGAAGGACCTTGCCGGCCTGGGTGGCCCGGATGCCGGCGGCCGTGCCGCCGACCAGGGCCAGTACGAAGAGCGCGTACGCGGCGGCTCCGCCCCCGAGGTCGGCGGCGTGCAGGACGGCCACGGCCGCGGCGGAGGCGATCGCCCCGGCGACAGCGGCGCAGGCCAGCACGAGCAGCGGAACCGCGCCGGTGCGCCCCTTGTCGGGTCGGTCCCCGGCCCTGGGGGCGCGCAGGCCCTCCAGCGGGGAGCGCGGACGCGGGGTCTTCGTGTCGGGCAGGACCAGCGGCAGCACCAGCGACACGGAGGCGGCGAAGAGGCCGGCGGCCACGTACGAGCCGAGGGCGGCCTGGTTCTCGGCGAACCAGCCGACTCCGAGCCCGAGGGCCTTGCCGATCAGGGTCGCGGCGAGCAGCGCGGCCGCGGCGACCGGCATGGCCGCGAAGGAGGTGCGCAGGTTCAGCCGGCGCAGCGCGTCGAGGTGGTCGGGCAGCGGCCGTACGGTCGCGCCCTCGGGCGGCGGCGACGGCAGCAGGCCGGGCGCGGCACTGTCCTTGGCCAGCGCCCACACGCGCTCGGCGGCGCCGGAGACGAAGACGGTGGCGAGCAGGGCGGTCAGCGCGTGGGCCGGGATCCAGTCGAGCCACAGCGGGGCCACGACGAACAGGCCGAGCCGGATCCCGTCGGCGCCGATCATCGTCCAGCGGCGGTCCAGCTTGCCGCCGGCGGCGGTGAGCTGGGACAGGGGCCCGAGGAGGACGGCCCCGAACAGCACCGTGGACAGCACCCGGACGCCGAACACGGCGGCGACGGCGAGGGCCGCTCCGGCGTATCCGCCGCCGAAGGGCTCCTGGTCCACGGCCGCCTGGAAGGCAAGCAGCACCAGGACCAGCAGGGCGAGGGCGTCACCGATGCCGCTCACCAGCTGGGCGCTCCACAGACGGCGCAGCCCGGGGGTGCGCAGCAGGGCGCGCACCGCCCGCTCGCGGGAGTCCGCGGCGAGGGCTTCGTCGTAGGTGGGGGCGGTGGTGGAGGCGGTCACGACCGTTGGCTGCTCGGCTCGCGTCATCCGCCCAGCCTATCCGCTGCGCTTGGCGGGTGCGGAGCCCTGTGGACAAGGTCCGGGTGTGACCCCGGACCCATCCGGACCCGCCCGGACCCATCCGGTCCGGGACGGGGACAGGGCCCGTGCGAGGTGCACGGGCCCTGTCCCTGAAGCAGTCGGCTGCCGGCGGCCGGCTGCCGGCGGCTACTCGGCCGCCGGGGCGGCCGCCGTCTTCTTCGCGGCCGTCTTCTTGGCCGTGGTCTTCTTCGCCGCGGCCGTCGTCTTCTTCGCGGCCGTCGTCTTCTTGGCGGCGGCGGTCTTCGTCGCCGTCGCCTTCTTCGCCGGGGCCTTCTTCGCGGCGGCCTTCTTGGCCGTCTTCTTCGCCGGACCCTTGGCGCGCTTCTCGGCGAGCAGCTCGTAGCCCCGCTCCGGAGTGATCGTCTCGACGTCGTCGTCCCGCCGCAGCGTCGCGTTCGTCTCGCCGTCCGTCACGTACGGGCCGAACCGGCCGTCCTTGACGACCACCGGCTTCTCGCTGACCGGGTCGGTCCCCAGCTCCTTGAGCGGCGGCTTCGCGGCCGCGCGCCCCCGCTGCTTGGGCTGCGCGTAGATCGCGAGCGCCTGCTCCAGGGTGATCGAGAACAGCTGGTCCTCGGTCTCCAGGGACCGCGAGTCCGTGCCCTTCTTCAGGTACGGGCCGTAGCGGCCGTTCTGCGCGGTGATCTCCGCGCCCTCCGCGTCCACGCCGACGACCCTGGGCAGGGACATCAGCTTGAGCGCGTCGGCCAGGGTGACCGTGTCCAGGCTCATCGACTGGAACAGCGAGGCCGTCCGCGGCTTCACCGCGTTCTTGCCGGTCTTCGGCGTGCCCTCGGGCAGGATCTCCGTCACGTACGGGCCGTAGCGGCCGTCCTTCGCGACGATCTCGTTCCCGCTCACCGGGTCCTTGCCCAGCTCGAACTCGCCGCTCGGCTTCGCGAAGAGCTCCTCCGCGTACGCCACGGTCAGCTCGTCGGGCGCCAGCTCCTCGGGCACGTCCGCCCGCTGGTGGCCCTCGGCGTCCTTCTCGCCGCGCTCCACGTACGGCCCGTAACGGCCGACGCGCAGCACGATGCCCTCGCCGACGGGGAAGGAGGAGATCTCCCGGGCGTCGATCGCGCCCAGGTCGGTCACCAGCTCCTTGAGGCCGCCGAGGTGGTCGCCCTCGGCCGGTACGACCTCGCTCGCGTCCTCCGAGCCGAAGTAGAACCGCTTCAGCCACGGCACGGACTGGGCCTCGCCCTGCGCGATGCGGTCGAGGTCGTCCTCCATCCGGGCCGTGAAGTCGTAGTCGACGAGGCGCCCGAAGTGCGTCTCCAGCAGGTTGACCACGGCGAACGACAGGAAGGACGGCACGAGCGCCGTGCCCTTCTTGAAGACGTACCCGCGGTCCAGGATCGTGCCGATGATCGACGCGTACGTCGACGGGCGGCCGATCTCGCGCTCTTCGAGCTCCTTGACCAGCGAGGCCTCGGTGTAGCGGGCCGGCGGCTTGGTCGAGTGGCCGTCGGCCGTGATCTCCTCGGCCGTCAGCGCGTCGCCCTCCGCGACCTGCGGGAGGCGCTTCTCGCGGTCGTCGAGCTCGGCGTTCGGGTCGTCCGCGCCCTCGACGTAGGCCTTCATGAAGCCGTGGAAGGTGATCGTCTTGCCGGACGCGGAGAACTCGGCGTCGCGGCCGTCCGAAGCGGTGCCGCCGATCTTCACGGTCACCGAGTTGCCGACCGCGTCCTTCATCTGGGAGGCGACGGTGCGCTTCCAGATGAGCTCGTACAGGCGGAACTGGTCGCCGGTCAGACCCGTCTCGGCGGGAGTGCGGAAACGATCACCCGAAGGTCGGATCGCCTCGTGCGCCTCCTGCGCGTTCTTGACCTTGCCCGCGTAGACGCGCGGCTTCTCCGGCAGGTAGTCGGCGCCGTAGAGCTGCGTGACCTGCGCCCGGGCGGCCGTGACGGCCGTCTCCGAGAGCGTCGTGGAGTCGGTACGCATATAGGTGATGAAGCCGTTCTCGTACAGCTTCTGCGCCACCTGCATCGTCGCCTTCGCACCGAAGCCGAGCTTGCGCGAGGCCTCCTGCTGGAGCGTCGTCGTACGGAAGGGGGCGTACGGGGAACGGCGGTACGGCTTGGACTCGACCGACCTGACGGCGAACGAGGTCTGCTCCAGCGCGGCGGCCAGCGCCCGCGCGTTCGCCTCGTCGAGGTGCAGCACCTCGCTCTTGAGCTGCCCGGTCGAGCCGAAGTCGCGGCCCTGCGCCACGCGCTTGCCGTCCACCGTGTTCAGGCGGGCGACCAGCGTGGAGGGGTCGGAGGCGTCACCGGCGCGGCCGGTGGCGAAGGTGCCGGTCAGGTCCCAGTACTCGGCGGTGCGGAAGGCGATGCGCTCGCGCTCCCGCTCGACGACGAGACGGGTGGCCACGGACTGGACGCGGCCCGCCGAGAGCTTCGGCATGACCTTCTTCCACAGGACCGGCGAGACCTCGTAGCCGTAGAGGCGGTCGAGGATGCGGCGGGTCTCCTGGGCGTCGACCATGCGCTGGTTGAGCTCGCGCGGGTTGGCGACGGCGTCGCGGATCGCGTCCTTGGTGATCTCGTGGAACACCATCCGGTGGACGGGGACCTTGGGCTTGAGGACTTCCTGCAGGTGCCACGCGATGGCTTCGCCCTCGCGGTCCTCATCGGTGGCGAGGAAGAGTTCGTCGGACTCGGCCAGCAGCTCCTTGAGCTTCCTGACCTGGGCCTTCTTATCCGCGTTGACGACGTAGATCGGCGCGAAGTCGTGCTCGACGTCCACGCCGAGACGGCGGACCTCACCGGTGTACTTGTCGGGAACCTCGGCCGCGCCGCTGGGGAGGTCGCGGATGTGCCCGACGCTCGCCTCGACGACGTATCCGGGGCCGAGGTAGCCCTTGATCGTCTTCGCCTTGGCAGGGGACTCGACGATGACGAGTCGGCGGCCGCCCTTTGCGGTCTCGCTAGTCGGGGACAACTTGGCTCTTCTCTCCGGTCGGCACTCGGTCGCAGTACGGCGACGCTGCGGAGTGTGACGGTACAACCCGCCCCCGTGTCAAACGGCAGAAGCCCGCAACGGCCACTCGAACGGTAACCCGACAAGTGCCGTTTCTGCCGCCCGGATGCCGCGCCAGGCCCTCCGCGATCACTGGGCAGAGTGGCCGGGGGGCCGTCTGGCCCCGCCCCCGCACCCCTCTTCACGTCGGCGTTTGCGGCCGGACTCACATCCGCGGACCCGGCGAAACCGGCGCGCCGCTCGCGAGCGCGTCCGCGCACCCGGGCCGGCCGCGCACCCGGCCCGGCCGTGGGGCGGATCCGCGCGGGCACCCGCCCCGGCATCACCCCGCCCGGGGGCCGGCGCCCCCCGGCCGGCGGTTTCCGCCTCCCGGGGCCTCAGGCCCCGAGGGCCGCCGGTACCCCGCCGGCGGGAGCCGTGCCGGCGCCACGGCCGTGGCGGGAGCGCACCCTCCGGGCCACCGGCGCGCCGTGCCCGGCGCGCGCCCCCGTCAAAGCCGGAAGAACGGCCCCGAACAGCGGGAACGCGGTCGCCGCGAAGATCGCCGCACCGCCGTCCACACCATTCCCCTTCATCCCCTGGGCCGCTCCCGGGATCCCCCCGAATCCCGCTGCCCCGGAGGCTTTCAGCCCAGGGGATACGCCGGGCGAACCCCGGGTTACATCCTGGTGCCGACCGCCCGGCGGGCATCGGCTCCGACCGCCGGGGCAGCGGCCGGGACTACTCCCCCGACTCCGTCACGGGCTCCAGGAACCCCTGCTCCACCAGCATCCGGATCGCGTCCGGCGTACGGTCCCGCAGGACCACCGGGTCCTCCTCCACCAGCTGGGCGATGGCGTCCAGGATGCGGCCCGCGCTCAGTGATCCGTCACACACTCCGGCGAAGCCCGCCCCGACCGTGTCGACCTTGGTGGCGCGCCTCATCCCGCGGTTCTGCCGGAGCACCACGTGTTCCGGATCCTCCGCGCCGGGGGCTCCGACCTGCTCCTGCACGACCTCCTCGGTCAGCCGGAAGTACCCCGCCAGCAGGGCAGCGTCGTCGTGGTCGCGCAGGTAGTCCTGCCGGGCGAAGTGCGCGAGGACGGTCTCCCCCAGCGGCTGCTCCACCGAGTGCGGCCACTCCTCGACCACGATCGAGGGCTCGGCCGCGTCACTGCGGCGCAGGGTGATCCAGCCGAAGCCGACCGCCTTGGTCCTGCGGGCCTCGAACTCGTCCAGCCAGTCCTCGTACCGCCGCTCGTACTCGGCGGGGTCGGTGCGGTGATCGCCCGCGTCGCGCAGCCACAGCTCCGCGTACTGCGTGACGTCCTGCACGTCGCGCTGCACGATCCAGGCGTCGCAGCCGCGCGGCACCCAGCCCCGTACCCGCTCGTGCCAGTCCTCGCCGTCCACGTGCTGCCAGTTGCCGAGGAACTGGGCGAACCCGCCCGGGTTGAGCCGGGCGCCGGCCTCCTGGACCAGGGTCCGGCACAGGTCGTCGCCGCCCATCCCGCCGTCCCGGTACGTCAGCCGGGCGCCGGGGGAGATCACGAACGGGGGGTTCGACACGATCAGGTCGTACGTGGCCCCGCCGACGGGCTCGAACAGCGATCCGGCGAGCAGCTCCGCTTCCGGGGCCCCCGAGAGCGCGAGCGTCAACCGGGTGAATTCCAGGGCCCGGGGGTTGACGTCGGTCGCGGTGACCCGGGTCGCGTGCTGCGCGGCGTGCAGCGCCTGGATGCCGGAGCCGGTGCCGACGTCGAGGGCGGAACCGACCGGGGTGCGGACGGTGATCCCGGCCAGGGTGGTCGAGGCCCCGCCGACGCCGAGGACCACGCCCTCCTCGCGGCTGCCGATCCCGCCGGCCCCGCCGACGGCGCAGCCGAGGTCCGAGACGATGAACCAGTCCTCGCCGTCCGGACCGCCGTACGGGCGTACGTCCACGGTGGCGTGCAGCTGGTCGCCCTCCCGGCGCAGCCAGCCGTCGGCCAGCGCCGCCTCCACGGGCAGCGCGGCCGCGGCGTGCGCGTACGGGACCGGCTGCTGCAGCAGGAACAGCCGGACCAGGCTCGCGAGCGGCCCGTCCCCGCGGCCGCGCGTGGCGCGCAGGGCGGGGACCGTCTCGCTGCGGGCGAGGGCCGCGTAGGCCGGGGCGCCGAGCATGTCGAGCAGCCCGTCGGCGGTGAACCCCGCGGCGAGCAGCGCGGCGCGGAGCTCGGCGGCGCGGTCGGACGAGGGGAGGCGGGCGGGCAGACCGGAGGAAAGGCTGGTGGTACTCACCCGTCCATTGTGGCCGCTGCCGCCCGCCTCACCCCGTACCGCCCCCCGAACGCGCCGGAGCGGCCGCGGTCCCCGTAGGACCCCGGCCGCTCCGGTCCGCGTACCGCCGCCGTCAACGCGGCGGAACGCTCCAAGACTTCGCCTACGGCTCAGGACTTCGCCGGCGACGGCGTCGTCACCTGGCAGCCCTTCTGGCTGTTCATCGACTTGTCCAGCCCGCCCGACTTGAGCTGGTCGAGCGCTTCCTTGCCGCCCTTGGTGGCTTCCTCGAGGCCGCCCGCGACGTCCTTGAGCCCCTCCGCGAACTTGCTCTGGTCCTTGGGGTCGAGGGCGTCCATCTTCGTCTTCAGCGCGGTGTAGCCCTGCGCCGTCTCCTCGAAGCCCTTGACCGCGGCGCTCTGGGTCTTCTCGCCTTCCTTGACCGGCGGAACACCCGCCCCCTGCAAGGCCGTACCCATCGCCTTGTACGACTCCGACATGGTCCCGAAGGCCGCCGAGTCGGTCGACTGGACCTCCTCGGGCTTGCTGCTCTCGGTCGCCACCCGCTTGATGTCGGCGTTGGCCTGCTCGATCTTCTTGAGCTCGGGCTGCCAGCTGTCGCAGACCTTCTTGGCCCAGGCATCGGTCTTCTTGTCGCCGTCGTCCCCGCCGCAGCCGGACAGGACGAGCATCAGCACCGCAGCGCCCGATACCGCGGCCGCAAGCTTCTTGTTCACCGGATTGGTCCCTTCGAAGGCTCTCGGCCCGGAAGATACACGCCCGCCATCCGGGAAACGCAAAGGCGGACGGACGGCGCGTCAGTCCGCGCCGCCTGTCCGCCATTCGGGCGTACGCTCGAGGATCCCCGAGCGGGAACGCCCCGAGCCCCCGTCAGGAGACCCGGGGCCCTGGAATCAGGACGAGACCGCCGCCGGGTCGGCCGGCTGGGCCACCCGCTCGGCGGGCACGCTGCCGCCCTCGCCCTCGCCCTCGTCACCGACCGCGATGCCGCGGCGCTTGGAGACGTACACGGCGCCGACGATGACGCCGATCGCGAGGACCGCGACGATCGCCCGCACGGTCGGGTTGGTGTCCGCGCCGTAGCTGAACTGCACGACGGCCGGGGCGATCAGCAGCGCCACCAGGTTCATGACCTTGAGCAGCGGGTTGATGGCCGGACCGGCGGTGTCCTTGAACGGGTCGCCGACGGTGTCGCCGATGACGACGGCCTCGTGGGCCGCGCTGCCCTTGCCGCCGTGGTGCCCGTCCTCGACGAGCTTCTTCGCGTTGTCCCACGCGCCACCGGAGTTGGCGAGGAAGACCGCCATCAGGGTGCCGGTGCCGATGGCGCCGGCCAGGAAGGACCCGAGCGCGCCGACGCCGAGCGAGAACCCGACGGCGATCGGCGTGAGGACGGCGAGCAGGCCGGGCGTGGCCAGTTCGCGCAGCGCGTCCTTGGTGCAGATGTCCACGACGCGCCCGTACTCGGGCTTCTCGGTGTAGTCCATGATCCCGGGGTGCTCGCGGAACTGGCGGCGCACCTCGTAGACGACCGCGCCGGCCGAACGGGACACGGCGTTGATCGCGAGGCCCGAGAACAGGAACACGACCGCCGCGCCCAGGATCAGCCCGACCAGGTTGTTGGGCTGGGCGATGTCCAGGCTGAGGTTCATCTCGTCGGCCTTGGCCCCGACCTCCTTGACCGCGTTCGCGATGGCGTCGTTGTACGAGCCGAAGAGCGCGGCCGCGGCGAGCACGGCGGTGGCGATGGCGATGCCCTTGGTGATGGCCTTGGTGGTGTTGCCCACCGCGTCCAGGTCGGTCAGCACCTGCGCACCGGCGCCCTCGACGTCGCCGGACATCTCCGCGATGCCCTGGGCGTTGTCGGAGACCGGCCCGAAGGTGTCCATGGCGACGATGACGCCGACGGTGGTGAGCAGGCCGGTGCCGGCCAGGGCCACCGCGAAGAGCGCCAGCATGATCGAGGTGCCGCCGAGCAGGAACGCCCCGTAGACGCCGAGGCCGATGAGCAGCGCCGTGTAGACGGCGGACTCCAGGCCCACGGAGATGCCGGCGAGGACGACGGTGGCCGCACCGGTCAGCGAGGACTTGCCGATGTCCCGGACGGGACGCCGGTTGGTCTCGGTGAAGTAGCCGGTGAGCTGCTGGATCAGGGCCGCGAGCACGATGCCGATGGCGACGGCGACGAGCGCCAGGATGCGGGGGTCGCCCGCGTGGCTGGAGATCTTGGCGTCGTCGACTCCGACGAGCTCCTTGTAGGTGCCCGGCAGGTACGCGTAGACGGCGATCCCGACCAGCACCAGCGAGATGACGGCGGAGATGAAGAAGCCGCGGTTGATGGCGGTCATCCCGCTGCGGTCGGTGCGCCGCGGGGAGACCGCGAAGATGCCGATCATCGCGGTGACGACCCCGATGGCGGGGACGATCAGCGGGAAGGCCAGGCCCAGGTCGCCGAAGGCGGCCTTGCCGAGGATGAGGGCCGCCACCAGGGTGACGGCGTACGACTCGAAGAGGTCGGCGGCCATTCCCGCGCAGTCTCCGACGTTGTCGCCCACGTTGTCGGCGATGGTCGCGGCATTGCGCGGGTCGTCCTCCGGAATGCCCTGCTCGACCTTGCCGACCAGGTCGGCGCCGACGTCGGCGGCCTTGGTGAAGATGCCGCCGCCCACGCGCATGAACATCGCGATCAGTGCGGCGCCGAGGCCGAAGCCCTCGAGGACCTTGGGGGCGTCGGCCGCGTAGACGAGCACGACGCAGGAAGCGCCGAGCAGGCCGAGGCCGACGGTGAACATGCCCACCACGCCGCCGGTGCGGAACGCGATCCGCATGGCCTTGTGGGAGACCTCCGTCAGGTCCTTGGCGGGTTCTCCCTCGGCGGGGGTGGCCTCTCTCGCGGCGGCGGCGACGCGCACGTTGGCGCGGACCGCCAGCCGCATGCCGATGTAGCCGGTGGCGGCGGAGAAGAGCGCGCCGACGAGGAAGAAGGCGGAACGTCCCGCCCGCTGCGTCCAGTCGTCGGCGGGGAGCAGGAAGAGCAGGAAGAACACGACGACGGCGAAGACGCCGAGCGTGCGCAGCTGCCGGCCGAGGTAGGCGTTGGCGCCTTCCTGGACGGCAGCGGCGATCTTCTTCATGGATTCGGTTCCCTCGTCGGCGGCGAGGACCTGGCGGACCAGGATCTGCGCGACGACGAGCGCGGCGATGGCCACGGCCGCAATGATGATCACGATGAGCCGATTGTCATCAGTGAGTACTGCGGATGCCAGGTCAGTGGTGCGACCGGGCGCGATAGGGGTGAAGAGCCCCGTCATTCGTCCTCCTTGACGTGATGAGCTCAAGATGTGGACGGATTGTAGGGAGCGCGACCCGATCAAAACAGTACGCAGGAAACGGAATTGGCCTGCACTTGCTCCTCACCAATAGATCCGGTCACTCCATTACCCCCGAAAGTGGTAATGGGGCAAAGGCATTGACGCCTGATCATTGATCTAGGATTTCGATCTACGAACGCAGAAAAGGCCCTGCTCGGCAGGGCCTTGAATAAGATCAAACAGTGATCGGAAAAGGATCAGAAGAAGATCGGACGATACGTCGCCACGCGCGGCCCGCACTCCCGGGAGCCACCGGACCGGGGCCTCACCGCCTTACCGGCACCCACCCGTCCTCCCGTCGGCAGACCCCCACCACGGCACTCAAAGCCGCCCCACCACCCCGGGGCCCGAAGGCGCGGCGAAGCCCGGCGTGGCGCGGGGAAGCCGGGCGTGGCGCGGGGAAGCCGGGCCTGGCGCGGGGAAGCCGGGCGTGGCGCGGGGAGCCAAGAAGGGCGCGCGGAAGCCGGGGAAGGCGCGCGGGAAGGCCCAGGAGGGCCGCTAGGGCAGCTCGGAGGTCCCCGAGACGGGCCACCTCATGCGGATCGTCCCGCCGGACTCCCCGGCGATCACCTCGACGTCGTCGACCAGACCGCTGATCACCGCGAGGCCCATCTCGTCCTCGCCCTCGTTGTCGGGGTCCAGGACGGCATCGATTCCGGACACGCCCGCCGACGGACCGCCGGCCGGCCCGGGCACTTCGTCGCCGACCTCGATGGAGAACACCTTCTCCTCCTCGGTCAGCACCACCCGGACGGGCGCGGTCAGCCCATTGCTGCGGTGCAGTCCGACGGCGCGCGAACAGGCCTCGCCCACGGCGAGGCGAACCTCGTCGAGGACGGCTTCCTCCACACCGGCCCGCCGCGCCACGGCGGCCGCGACCAGGCGGGCCGTCCGGACGTGTTCGGGCTGGGCGCTGAAGCGCAGTTCAACGGTGGCCATGCGCATCCCCCTCGGACTACGGGCGTGCCTTACAGGGGCCCGGACCGCTTGTGGCCCGGTACCCCCCGCTCCTCATCGGCCGCTACGCCGCCGAGAGTCGTCAGTCGGTGGCGTTGACAGCCTCTTCCACCGAGTTGTGGATCGGAAAGACCTTGGTCAGACCGGTGATTCGGAAGATCTTCAGGATGCGCTCCTGGTTGCACACCAGACGCAGCGAGCCCTCGTGCGCGCGGACGCGCTTGAGGCCTCCCACGAGCACACCAAGCCCGGTGGAGTCGAGGAAGTCCACTCGCTCCATGTCGACAACCAAGTGGTAGCTGCCGTCGTTCACCAACTCGACCAACTGCTCGCGCAGCTTGGGCGCGGTATACACATCAATCTCGCCACCGACCTCCACGACCGTACGGTCGCCGACAGTGCGAGTCGACAGGGACAGGTCCACGGATCCTCCAGCACCTTGCTATCGAGCGGCGCCCCCCAGGGGCCTCCCCACCCGAAGGTAGGCGAGGGATTGGCTGCCGCGATGGCATTCAATCACTTACCGGCAGGCGCGCACGACGCCTTGGGACCATTGTCCCGCACGCCGGTGACACACTCACTTCCAATGGCCAACACTCACCGTCCCGGTCCGCCCACGGCACCCGCGGACGTTCGACCCACCCCCGGCACGGTTCTGGACCGGCTGTCACGGGGGCCTTCCCGGGCTGCGCGCATCACCCATACGGAGCACTTGCCCCCTCGGGAGGGTCGTCATGCGGTCTGGCCGGACCGCATCCGAACGGATGTAGTAGCCGCCATCCAGGCCGCGGGGATCGAACATCCGTGGGAACACCAGGCCGCGGCCGCCGAGCACGCGCTCGACGGCGAGTCCGTGGTCGTCGCCACGGGCACCGCCTCGGGCAAATCGCTGGCCTATCTCGCCCCCGTGCTCTCCGCCCTCGCGGACGGCGCCCAGGCCCCCAACGGTCGCGGCGCGACCGCCCTGTACCTGGCCCCGACCAAGGCCCTGGCGGCCGACCAGCGGCGCGCCGTACGGGAACTGGCCGGCCCGCTCGGCAACGCGATCCGCCCGGCCGTGTACGACGGCGACACCCCCGTGGAGGAACGCGAGTGGGTGCGCCAGTACGCCAACTACGTCCTCACCAACCCCGACATGCTCCACCGGGGAATCCTCCCCGCCCACCCGCGCTGGTCCTCCTTCCTGCGGGCCCTGCGCTATGTCGTGATCGACGAGTGCCACACCTACCGGGGCGTCTTCGGCTCCCACGTCGCCCAGGTCCTGCGCCGGCTGCGGCGGCTGTGCGCCCGCTACGGCTCCGAGCCCGTCTTCCTGCTGGCCTCCGCCACCGCGAGCGACCCGGCGGCCGCCGCGTCCCGGCTGACGGGCCTGCCGGTGGTGGAGGTGGCCGACGACGCCTCCCCGCGCGGCGAGGTCGTCTTCGCCCTGTGGGAGCCGCCCCTGACCGAGCTCAAGGGGGAGAAGGGCGCCCCCGTACGCCGTACGGCGACGGCCGAGACCGCCGACCTCCTCACCGACCTGGTCGTCCAGGGCGTCCGCACGGTCGCCTTCGTCCGTTCCCGGCGCGGCGCCGAGCTGATCGCGCTGATCGCCCAGGAGAAACTCGCCGCGGTCGACCGCTCGCTGCCCGGGCGGGTCGCGGCCTACCGGGGCGGCTACCTCCCCGAGGAGCGCCGGGCCCTGGAGCGGGCCCTGCACTCCGGCGAGCTGCTGGGCCTGGCCGCCACGACCGCCCTGGAGCTGGGCGTGGACGTCTCCGGCCTCGACGCCGTCCTGATCACCGGCTACCCGGGCACCCGGGCCTCCCTGTGGCAGCAGGCCGGCCGCGCGGGGCGCTCGGGCCAGGGCGCCCTGGCCGTCCTGGTGGCCCGCGACGACCCGCTCGACACCTACCTCGTCCACCACCCGGAGGCGCTGTTCCGCCAGCCGGTGGAGGCCACCGTCCTGGACCCCGACAACCCGTACGTCCTGGCCCCCCACCTGTGCGCGGCCGCCGCCGAGCTGCCCCTGACGGAGGCCGACCTCCCCCTCTTCGGCCCCGCGACGGCCGAGCTCCTCCCCCAGCTCGAGGCGGCCAAGCTCCTGCGCCGCCGGGCGGCCGCCTGGCACTGGACCCGCCGGGAGCGGGCCTCGGACCTCACCGACATCCGGGGCGGCGGCGGCCGCCCGGTCCAGATCGTCGAGGCCTCCACCGGGCGGCTGCTCGGCACGGTCGACGAGTCGGCCTCCCACACGGCCGTCCACGACGGGGCCGTCCACCTGCACCAGGGCCGCACGTATCTCGTGAACCACCTGGACCTGGAGGACTCCGTCGCCCTGGTGGAGGAGTCGAACCCGCCCTTCTCCACCACGGCCCGCGACACCACCTCCATCTCCGTCCTGGAGACCGAGACCGAGGTCCCCTGGGGCCGCGGACGGCTCTGCTTCGGCTCCGTCGAGGTCACCAACCAGGTCGTCTCCTACCTGCGCCGCAAGCTGATCACCGGCGAGGTGCTCGGCGAGGCCAAGCTCGACCTGCCGCCCCGCACCCTGCGCACCCGGGCCGTGTGGTGGACGGTCACCGAGGACCAGCTCGACGAGGCCCGGATCAACCCGGAGATCCTCGGCGGCGCCCTGCACGCCGCCGAGCACGCCTCCATCGGCCTGCTCCCGCTCTTCGCCACCTGCGACCGCTGGGACATCGGCGGGGTCTCCGTCCCGCTGCATCCCGACACCCTCCTGCCCACGGTCTTCGTCTACGACGGCCACCCCGGCGGCGCCGGCTTCGCGGAGCGCGCCTTCCACACGGCCCGCGCCTGGCTGACGGCGACCCGCGACGCGATCGCCGCCTGCGAGTGCGAGGCGGGCTGCCCGTCCTGCATCCAGTCCCCCAAGTGCGGCAACGGCAACGACCCCCTCCACAAACGCGGCGCCCTCCGCCTCCTCACCCGCCTCCTGGCCGAGGCACCGGGGGCGTCGGCGACACCCGAGGCATCGGAGGCACCTGAGGACCCCGAAGCGCCGGCGGCACCCGAGGAATCAGAAGCACCGGAAGCGCTGGAAGCTCCGGAAGCACCCGAAACCTGACCGTCCCGCGAACCTGCACGCCAGCCCGCCGAATGGCTGGTTCTCGCCCCTAGCCGGCACCCAGCCGGGTCGGGGGCGGGGGCGGGGTGGGGTGTCGTCCGGGACGTAAAACGTGATTTGTGGCGCGCGGGAAGCCTTGCCGGTCGAAGCAATCGGGGGGCGCCAAAAATCATGCAGTCCCGGACGACACCCCCCGCCCGCCGGGCCGCGCGGGCGC
>NZ_JBSGXB010000044.1:0-34590 GCF_053609185.1 Streptomyces sp. NPDC054956
AATTCACCCGCCCCCCCCCGCTATAAACACAAATAACGCCGGCGGCCGCGTCTTTTGTTTATACGCCCCTGCCCGTACGAGGGCGGCCCCCCCCCGCACCGTGTCCCGGGGGGCGGGCCTCACTGTTTACTGCGGGTCCTACTGGGGTCCTACTCGCCCTTGGCGGCGGCCTTCTTCTCCTCGGCGTCCTCGATGACCGCCTCGGCGACCTGCTGCATGGACATCCGGCGGTCCATGGAGGTCTTCTGGATCCAGCGGAAGGCGGCCGGCTCGGAGAGCCCGTACTGCGTCTGCAGGATGCTCTTGGCGCGGTCCACGAGCTTGCGGGTCTCCAGGCGGAGCGAGAGGTCGGCGACCTCCTTCTCCAGCGCGCGAAGCTCCGCGAAGCGGGAGACGGCCATCTCGATGGCCGGTACGACGTCGCTCTTGCTGAACGGCTTCACCAGGTACGCCATGGCCCCGGCGTCCCGAGCCCGCTCGACGAGGTCGCGCTGCGAGAACGCGGTCAGCATCAGCACGGGGGCGATGGACTCCTCCGCGATCTTCTCGGCGGCGGAGATCCCGTCCAGGACGGGCATCTTCACGTCGAGGATCACCAGGTCGGGACGGTGCTCCCGGGCCAGCTCGACGGCGGTCTGCCCGTCTCCGGCCTCGCCGACGACGGCGTAGCCCTCCTCCTCCAGCATTTCCTTGAGGTCGAGACGGATGAGCGCCTCGTCCTCGGCGATGACGACGCGCGTCGTCAGCGGCGGAACGTGCGACTGGTCGGCGTCGGGCGTGGGCGTCGACTCGTGCTCGGCGGTCACTGCGGCTCCTCTTTGCGGGGCATATCAAGCTCCCCTGAGCCTACCTACCTCCTGTAAGGTGGTGTCGCGCAGGGCTCCCCAGAGCCTTTGTTTCTTAGGCCCCAGTACTCCAACTGGTTAGAGAGGCCGCTCTCAAACAGCGGACAGTGTGGGTTCGAATCCCACCTGGGGCACATAGCTTGGATTCCATGGTCACGCGATCTTCGCGTGGCCATCGCTCGTTCTGGCGAAGCTTGCCGAAATCCACCATGTGGACGCACCGCAGACCAGCAGCGTCAGTCACATGTACGACATCGCAACGCGCATACGCACGCTGAGCCTGCTCGACGACGGCCGCAGCATGAACTCCGTCAGCAAGGAAACCGGCATTTCCCGGGCCGCGATCCGCGCCTGGAAAAAGCGAGTGAACCCCTTGCCCAAACAGGCCGCACCCTTCGCACTCCCCACCGACTCGGCCTCCTACTCCTACCTACTCGGTCTCTATCTCGGCGATGGCTACATAAGCCAGCCCGCGGCTCACCGCGTGCCGAGCATGAGAATCACCTGCGACGACAAGTGGCCCGGCCTCATGGACTCCGCGGAACAGTCGATGCGGCAAGTGTTCCCGTTCAATCGGGTGTGTCGGGCGAAGAAGGTCGGCTGCCATGACGTCAAGGTGCACTCCAAGCACCTCACCCGCCTGTTCCCGCAGCACGGCCCAGGCAAGAAGCACGACCGCCGCATCGTCCTCGAGGACTGGCAGCAAGCCATCGTCGATGCCCACCCCTGGGAGTTCCTCCGGGGGCTCATCTACTCCGACGGATGCCGGGTCACGAACTGGACCACCCGGATGGTCGGCGGCGAGCGGAAGCGCTACGAGTACCCCCGGTACTTCTTCACCAACAAGTCGGACGACATCCGGAAGCTCTGTACCGACACCCTCACCAAGGTCGGCGTCCAGTGGACGATCCTCGCGCGGGGCAGCGACCCCTTCAACGTCTCCGTCGCCCGAAAGGCGTCCGTCGCGCTCATGGACGCCCACATCGGGCCGAAGTACTAGCGGGGCTGCGCCCGGTGGTGGGTCGCGCGGATGAGGATGGAGAGCAGGGTGGCCAGGTCTGCCGCGCCGGGGGCGTCGTCCGCGTAGCGCGTGGTCTGCAGGGGGCCCGCCTGGTCCAGGCGGACTCCCTCCAGGTCCAGGACGTAGGCGAGGGTGAGCAGGGCGAGGCGGGCGTTGCCGTCCGGGAAGGGGTGGAAGAAGGCCACGTCCAGGTAGGCCCTGGCCGCGCGGGAGGCCAGGGGGATTTTCGGGTCGGCGCTCTCGCGCAGGCAGTGGTCGAAGTCCCGCCGGGTGTGCGGCGTGAGCGCGTAGCGTTCCCGGCCGCCCTTGGCGAAGGCGTCGCCCTGTCTGAACGACACCTCGGGCAGGCCCAGGACGATCCGCTGCCAGCTCGCCAGGAGCTCGTAGGTGAGGGGGCGCTGGTGGGCAGCGTCCGCGCGTGATTGAGCCAGCGCCGCGTGCAATCGGGTGCCTCGGTCCGGGTCCGAGGAACGGCCTCCCTCGTCGCACCAGGCGGCGAGGCCGTCCGCGGTCGCTTCGACCGGGGCCGGTGTTTCGCCGGCCGCGGAAGCCCAGTCGATCCGGTTCCTGGCCTCGCACCAGGCGGCCAGGGAGTCAGTGGTCACGGTAGGGCTGCTCTCCGGTCAGGCTCACCGCCAGGTCCTCCCCCACGGTGTCGACCAGGGTCCGCGACGGTGTCGTCCAGCTCTTGAACCGTCCGCCGATCGCGGCGTAGACCGCTTCCTTCGCGGTCTCGGGCCCCATGCCGGTGGAGGTGAGGAACCACGTGAGCACCGCGTGGCAGAGCCCGTACCAGCCGCATTGGGCACCCGTGCGGTCCATGACCACCGTCACCAGGCGGGTGGCGGCCCGTTCCAGGTGCCAGCTGCGGTCCTCGGCGTCCGCCCCGGCGGGTGGCGCCAGTCGTGCGAACCGTTCGGCCAGGTCTTCCAGCCAGTCGCGCCATTCCAGCAGCGACGCGACCACCTTGGCGGCGGTCGCCGCGGGTTCGCCGACGGAATGGGAGACGCAGCACCAGCTGGCGACGATGCCGCCGCCTCCGCCCTCGCCGATGGCCCAGTGCCATCCGCAGGTCCATGGGCCGTATCGGGCTTCCAAGAGTGCGGTGACCTCGTTGGTGAAGCGATGCTTCTCCATCCACTCTGCGTCGATGGGGGGAACCATCGAGGCGATCACTGTGGTGAGGTGGGAGCTTTCCTCGTCGTCCCAGTCGAAGGCGATGAGGTCGGGGTCGACGGCGGACCACGGCAACCGGGCCGGGGCGCGCTCGTAGCGGGTGGCCGTGGTGTTCCTCCGGAATCGAGCGGGGCAGGGTGACTGGGCGATCTTGCCAAGGGGTCGCGGCTTTGTCATACGGGTTTCTCGTGCCGTCGTGTGCGCCGGCATTCGGGGCCGAGCTCCTGCCGATCGCGTCATCCGGCGGCCCGGGCGCCCCGCTCAGCGCGTGAGGGCGTCGTAGAGCGGCCAGCCGTCGATCTCGCGGAGGGGCTCGTCCAGTTGGGGGCGGGCCAGGTCCAGGAGGGCGCGGACGTTCGCCGGTTCGTGGAGGCTGAGCCACGGGCCGGCGTGGCTCGCCACGTGGCCGGAGGTGGAGTGGTCGGCGAGGCGGCCGGGGGCGGCGTGGAAGGCGATGGCCTGGCGGAGTCTCGGGGTGTCCTCGTGGTTGACCCACAGGGTCAGGGAGGTGGGGCTCCAGCGGACGTTCCAGCGCCAGGTGGTGCCGTCGGCGACGACCAGGCGGCGCAGTCGGCGTCCGTACCTCACGGGTGGCTCGTGAGGCCGTGGAGGAGGGTGGCGACGTGGGCTTCGGCGTCCGCGGGGTCGAGGGGGGCGTGGGCGACGAGGAGGCGGTACCAGAAGGGGCCGAAGACGAGGTCGGTGGCGTGGGCGATGTCGGTGGTGGCGGGGAGCTCTTCGCGGGTGATGGCGCGGGTGAGGAGGGTGGCGACGATTTCGCGGCGGGTGGCGGCCCAGGCGCGGAAGGGTTCGGCGAAGGCGGGGTCGAGTTGGGCTTCGGCCATGAGGCCGGTGAGGGCTTTGGTGCGGACGGGGTCGCGGCCGATGCGGTAGAGGTCGGTGACGAAGGCGGTGAGGTCGCCGGTGAGGGTGCCGGTGTCGGGTTCGGGGACGCGGGTGGCGGTTTCGTGGGCGTAGGCGTCCATGACGAGGGCGGGCTTGGACTTCCACCAGCGGTAGACGGTGCTTTTGGCTACGTTGGCGCGTTTGGCGACGCCTTCGATGGTGAGGGCTCCGTAGCCGTTTTCGACGAGGAGTGCGGTGGTGGCTTCGAGGACGGAGTGGTGGGCGTCTTCGTTGCGGATGCGGCCGCCGGTGCGGGGGGTGCCCGAAGGAGTGATTGACACGGGATCACGATAAGCCCTAGCGTTTTATCGAAACGCGGCGTAGCGTTTCGATTGAAGAACCGGATGGACCGGATGGACCGGATGGACCGGATGGATCGGCGGGCCGGATGGCCGCGCCGGTGGACTGGATCAGGGGGCAGAGCCATGGGCAAGATCGTGTTCGCGCACGGGTACGGGATGAACGGCGGGGAGCACTGGTACTCGGCGGTGGGCGAGGAGTTCGCCGCCGAGGGGCACGAGGTGCGGATTCCGAACTTCCCCGAGCCGTTCGCGCCGGAGGCGGATGCGTGGCTGTCGGCGCTGGAGGCGGAGACGGCGGCCGGGCCGGAGGAGGTGCCCGCGGGTGAGACGGTGCTGGTGGGGCACAGCCTGGGCGGGGTGAATGTGCTGCGGTTGCTTCAGCAGCACGATACGGATGCCGAGGGGGCGTTCGCGGGGGTGGTGTTCGTGGCGTCGATGTCCGGGGAGGTGGGCTATGACGCGTTGGCGCCGTTCTTCTCGCCGGAGTTCGACTGGCAGAAGATCCGCAAGGCGGCGCGGGAGTTCCGTGTGCTGCATGCGGCCGATGACCCGGTGACCGGGGAGAAGACGGGCGAGCATGTGCTGCGGTTCGTACGGGAGTTGGGCGCCGAGGCGCGGGTGACCGCGTCGGGCGGGCACTTCCCGAGTACGGGTGAGAGCCGGTTGGAGTTGCCCGACGCGGTGCGTCTTATACGTGAGGTGCTGTAGGCGCCGGTCGGCGTCAGCGGACTGCGTCGCCGATGCGGTGGACGCGGACGAGGTTGGTGGATCCGGTGACGCCGGGGGGTGAGCCGGCGGTGATGACGACGATGTCGCCGGGTACGCAGCGGCCGATGCGCAGGAGCTCTTCTTCGACCTGGGCAACCATGGCGTCGGTGGAGTCGACGTGGGGGCCGAGGAAGGTTTCGACGCCCCAGGTGAGGTTGAGCTGGGAGCGGGTGAAGGGGTCGGGGGTGAAGGCGAGGAGGGGGATGGGTGAGCGGTAGCGGGAGAGCCGGCGGACGGTGTCTCCGCTCTGGGTGAAGGCGACGAGGAACTTGGCGCCGAGGAAGTCACCCATCTCGGCGGCGGCGCGGGCGACTGCTCCGCCCTGGGTGCGGGGCTTGTTGCGGTCCGTCAGCGGGGGCAGGCCCTTGGCGAGGATGTCTTCCTCGGCGGCTTCGACGATGCGGGACATCGTGCGGACGGTTTCGACGGGGTATTTGCCGACGCTGGTTTCGCCGGAGAGCATGACGGCGTCGGTGCCGTCGATGACGGCGTTGGCGACGTCGGAGGCTTCGGCGCGGGTGGGCCGGCTGTTGTCGATCATCGAGTCGAGCATTTGGGTGGCGACGATGACGGGCTTGGCGTTGCGCTTGGCGAGCTTGACGGCGCGCTTTTGGACGATGGGGACTTGTTCCAGGGGCATTTCGACGCCGAGGTCGCCGCGGGCGACCATGATGCCGTCGAAGGCGGCGACGATGTCCTCGATGTTCTCGACTGCCTGGGGCTTTTCGACCTTGGCGATGACGGGGAGGCGTCGGCCTTCTTCGTCCATGATGCGGTGGACGTCTTCGATGTCGCGGCCGCTGCGGACGAAGGAGAGGGCGATGACGTCGGCGCCGGTGCGCAGGGCCCAGCGGAGGTCTTCGATGTCCTTTTCGGAGAGGGCGGGGACGGAGACTGCGACGCCGGGGAGGTTGAGTCCCTTGTGGTCGGAGACCATGCCGCCTTCGATGACGCGGGTGTGGACGCGGGGTCCGTCGACTGCGGTGACTTCGAGGGTGACGCGGCCGTCGTCTACGAGGATGCGTTCGCCGGTGGTGACGTCGGTGGCGAGGCCTTTGTAGGTGGTGCCGCAGGTGTGGCGGTCGCCTTCGTGGTCTTCGACGGTGATGGTGAACTCGTCGCCGCGTTCAAGGAGTACGGGTCCTTCGCGGAAGCGGCCCAGGCGGATCTTCGGGCCTTGAAGGTCTGCGAGGACGCCGACGCTGCGGCCAGTTTCGTCGGAGGCCTTGCGGACGCGCTGGTAACGCTCCTCGTGTTCGGCGTAGGTGCCGTGGCTGAGGTTGAAGCGGGCGATGTCCATTCCGGCTTCGACCAGGGCTTTGATCTGGTCGTATGAGTCGGTTGCGGGGCCCAGGGTACATACGATTTTTGCTCGGCGCATGGGGCGAGCGTATGCCCCTACCAGGGAGTAGGAAATTGGTTCCGGGTGTCCACTCAACAACCTTTGAGCAAAAGGTTGTTGACAATTGTTGAATGTGCATGGGGGTGCTCTGATGAGCACCCCCGAGCGCCGGTTCTTCGGGATGCGGGGGTCGTTTTTCAGAGCTGGGGAGGGGTCATGGTGAAGCGTGCGTTCACCTGTGCGTAGACGGTCTGGCGTTGGGGTTCGAGGTCGAGGGCGGGCGGTCCTGCGTCTTCCGCGGCGCTGAAGGCCATGGTGCGCATGGCGGCGCCGGCGGGCTGGAAGGGGGCGGGGGCGTTGTCGGCGCCGAGGTCGGCGAGTTCGACGAGGGCTGCGAGGTTGGCGCCGAGGGCGGCGGCGTATTCGCGGGCGCGCTGGACGGCTTCGAGTACGGCTTGGCGGCGGGCTTCGCCGTGGGCGGGCGAGGTGGGGCGCAGGGCCCACCAGGGGCCGTCGACCTGGGTGAGTTCGAGGTCGGCGAGGCGGGTGGTGAGTTCGCCGAGGGTGGTGAAGTCGTTGAGTTCGGCGGTGAGGTGGACGCGTCCGTGGTAGGCGCGGATGCGTTCGCCGCGGCCGTGGCGGGTGAGTTCGGGGGTGATGGAGAAGGTGCCGGTTTCGAGTTTCTCGACGGGGTCGCCGTAGCTTTTGACGAGGTCGAGGACGGCGTTGTTGCGGCGGGTGAGGTCTTCGAGTGCGGTGCGGCGGTCGGTGCCGCGGGCGCTGACGGTGATGCCGATGCGGGCGATCTCGGGGTCGACTTCGAGGGTGGCTTCGCCGCGGACTGCTACGCGGGGGACTTCGGGGGTTCCGTAGTGCTGGTGCGGTACGGGTGTGGTCATCGGATCGAAACCTGTGGGGGGTGTTGCGGCCTGTTACCGCTGGGTCAGAATCTACGCGCGTTGCTTTACCAGTACGCCTCAAAAGGGGAGATGGCATGGCATTCGACCGTAGGACATTCCTGGGCACTTCGGCTGCCACGGGTGCGGCTGTGGCACTGGCGGGGGCCACGAGCACCCCGGCCGCGGCGGCCGACGGGGTCGCGGGCGCGCCTTCGGCCAAGAAGCCGAAGACGTACGCGTTCACGGTGATGGGGACGACCGACCTGCACGGGAACGTCTTCAACTGGGACTACTTCACGGACAAGGAGTTCGACGACAAGGCGCACAACGACGTCGGGCTGGCGAAGATCTCGACGCTGGTCAACGAGGTGCGCGAGCAGAAGGGGCGGCGCAACACCCTGCTGATCGACGCCGGTGACACCATTCAGGGCACGCAGCTGTCGTACTACTACGCGAAGGTGGATCCGATCACCGCGCGGCGTGGTCCGGTGCATCCGATGGCGCAGGCGATGAACGCGATCGGCTATGACGCGGCGGCGCTGGGGAACCACGAGTTCAATTACGGCATTCCGGTGCTGCGCAAGTTCGAGGAGCAGTGTGATTTCCCGCTGCTGGGGGCGAACGCTCTGGATGCGAAGACGTTGCGGCCGGCGTTTCCTCCGTACAGCATGCACCGGCTGCGGACTCCGCACGGGCGGGATGTGAAGGTGGCGGTTCTGGGTCTGACGAATCCGGGGATCGCGATCTGGGACAAGGCGAACGTGCAGGGGAAGATGACGTTCCCGGGTCTTGAGGAGCAGGCGGCGAAGTACGTGCCGCGGCTGCGGTCGCTGGGTGCGGACGTGGTGATCGTGTCGGCGCATTCGGGGTCGAGCGGTACGTCGAGCTACGGGGACCAGCTTCCGTACATCGAGAACGCGGCGGGTCTGGTGGCGGAGCAGGTGCCGGGGATCGACGCGATCCTGGTGGGGCACGCGCACACGGAGATCCCGGAGTACCGGGTGAAGAACAAGGCGACCGGCAAGGACGTGGTGCTGTCGGAGCCGTTGAAGTGGGGTCAGCGTCTGACGCTGTTCGACTTCGAGCTGTCGTGGGCGAAGGGCTGCTGGTCGGTGGAGAAGGTGTCCGCCCGGGTGCTGAATTCGAATGCGGCGGTGGAGGACCCGAAGATCGTGCGGCTGCTGTCGGACGAGCACCGCAAGGTCGTGGCGTACGTGAACCAGGTGATCGGTACCTCGACGCAGGCGATGTCGTCGGCGGAGGGTCCGGTCAAGGACGTGGCGATCATCGACCTGATCAACCACGTGCAGGCGGAGACGGTGAAGGGCGCGCTGGCGGGTACGGAGTGGGCGGCGCTTCCGGTGCTGTCGCAGGCTTCGTGCTTCTCGCGGACGGCGGCGATACCGGCCGGGCAGGTGACGATCAAGGACGCGGCGGGTCTGTACCCGTTCGAGAACACGCTGGAGGCACGGCTGCTGACGGGTGCGCAGGTGAAGGCGTACCTGGAGTACTCGGCGAAGTACTACGTGCGGACGGCTCCGGGTGACGTGGTGGATCCGGCGAAGCTGACGAACGCGGAGAGCACGCCGGACTACAACTACGACGCGGTGTACGGGCTGACGTACGACATCGACATCGCGCAGCCGGTGGGTTCGCGGATCACGGGGCTGTCGTTCCAGGGCAAGCCGGTGGATCCGTCGGCTCAGTTCGTGCTGGCGGTGAACAACTACCGGGCTTCGGGCGGCGGCAATTTCCCGCACGTGCCGCAGGCCAAGCAGCTGTGGGCGAACTCGGACGAGATCCGCAACACGATCATCACGTGGGTGAAGGCGAAGGGCACGGTGGATCCGGCGCAGTTCGCGTCCGTGGACTGGCGGCTGACCCGGGCGGGCACGCCGGTCTTCTAGGCGCTGTTCGTACGGGGGCGGGGCCGGGGTCCGTGGTGGCGGTTCCCGGCCCCGTCCGGGTTTCCGGGGGTGGCGCGGGGCGTGGCCGCGGGGGTCAGGGGTGTTCGACGAGCGGGAGCAGTTCGACGGTGGGTTGGGGGCGGGTGTGTTCGCGCTGTTCGAGGCCGAAGGTGGTGAACGCGGTGCGGGTGGGCTGCGGGTAGGGCTCTTTGCCGGTGAGGGTGTTGAGGATGGCGGCGCTGCGCCAGGCGGCGAGGCCGAGGTCGGGGGCTCCGACGCCGTGGGTGTGGCGTTCGCCGTTCTGGACGAAGATGCTGCCGGTGACGGCCGGGTCGGTGATCATCCGGTAGTGGTCGTCGATGCGGGGGCGTCCGGAGGAGTCCTTGCGCAGGTAGGGGTCGAGGCCGGCGAGGAGGCCGCTGAGCGGTCGCTCCTTGTAGCCGGTGGCGAGGACGACGGCGTCGGTGGTGAGACGGGAGCGGGTGCCCTGTTCCACGTGTTCGAGGTGGAGCTCGACCTTGGTGGTGGCGACGCGGCCGGCGGTGCGGACGCTGACTCCGGGGGTGAGGACGGCGTCGGGCCAGCCTCCGTCGAGGGTGCGGCGGTAGAGCTCCTCGTGGATGGCGGCGATGGTGTCGGCGTCGATGCCCTTGTGGAGTTGCCATTGGGCGGGGACGAGGCGGTCGCGGACGGGTTCGGGGAGGGCGTGGAAGTAGCGGGTGTAGTCGGGGGTGAAGTGCTCCAGGCCGAGCTTGGAGTACTCCATGGGGGCGAAGGAGGGGGTGCGGGCGAGCCAGGTGAGGCGTTCGCGGCCGGCGGGGCGGGAGCGGAGCAGGTCGAGGAAGACTTCGGCGCCGGACTGGCCCGATCCGATGACGGTGACGTGGTCGGCGCCGAGGATGCGCTGCCGGTTGTCGAGGTACTCGGCGGAGTGGATCACCGGGACGGTGGGGGCTTCGGCGAGGGGGCGCAGGGGTTCGGGGACGTAGGGGGCGGTCCCGATGCCGAGGGCGAGGTGGCGGGTGTAGGTGCGTCCGAGGGCCTCGGCTTCGCCGTCGGCGTCGAGCTGGGTGAAGTCGACTTCGAAGAGGGCGCGTTCGGGGTTCCAGCGGACGGCGTCGACCTGGTGGCCGAAGTGGAGTCCGGGCAGGCGGCCGGCGACCCAGCGGCAGTAGGCGTCGTACTCGGCGCGCTGGATGTGGAAGCGCTCGGCGAAGTAGAAGGGGAAGAGCCGGTCCTTGTGCTTGAGGTAGCTGAGGAAGGACCAGGGGCTGGCGGGGTCGGCGAGGGTGACGAGGTCGGCGAGGAAGGGGACTTGGAGGGTGGCTCCGTCGATGAGGAGTCCGGGGTGCCAGCGGAAGTCGCGGCGCTGGTCGTAGAAGGCGGTGGCGAGCTCTCCGGCTCCTTGATGGGGCAGGCCGTGGGCGAGAGCAGCGAGGGAGAGGTTGAAGGGTCCGATGCCGATTCCGACGAGGTCGTGGGGTGCATCGAGCTGGGCGGTCATCGGTGGGTGCTGCCTTCCAGGAGGTTCACGAGGGCGTCCAGGTCCCGCGCCGTGGCGTGGGGGTTGAGCAGGGTGGCTTTGAGCCACAGGCGGCCGTCGGCGGTGGCCCGGCCCAGTACGGCGCTGCCGTCCAGGAGGAGGGTGCGGCGCAGGGCGGCGATCGCGGTGTCTTCGGCGTGGGTGGGCCGGAACAGGACGGTGCTGATGGTGGGCGCCGCGTGGAGTTCGAAGGCGGGGTGTGCTTCGAGGCGTTGTGCGAGTTGCTCGGCGAGTGCGCAGGTGCGGTCGATGAGCTGGGTGAGGCCGTCCCGGCCGAGGGAGCGCAGGGTGGCGGCGATCTTGAGGATGTCGGCGCGTCGGGTGGTGCGCAGGGAGCGGCCGAGGAGGTCGGGCAGGCCGGCTTCGGTGTCGTCCTCGGCGTTGAGGTAGTCGGCCTGGTGGGCGAGGGGTGCCAGCAGGGTGGTGTCGGGGACGGTGAGGAGCCCGGCGGCGACGGGTTGCCAGCCGAGTTTGTGCAGGTCGAGGGTGATGGAGCGGGCGCGGCCCAGGCCGGCGAGTTTGGGGCGGTGGCGGGGGCTGAGGTGGAGGAGCCCGCCGTACGCGGCGTCGATGTGCAGGTCGGCGCCGTACTGGTCGCAGAGGTCCGCGAGGGGCCCGAGGGGGTCGATGAGGCCGGCGTCGGTGGTGCCGGCGGTGGCGGTGACGAGGACGGGGCCGGTGGTGGTGGCGAGGGCCTCGGCGAGGGTGTCGGGGGTCAGGGTCCCGGTGGGGGTGGGGAGGGCGCGGGCGGGGGGCAGGCCGAGGAGCCAGGCGGCGCGGGGGATGGAGTGGTGGGCGTTGGCGCCGTGCAGGACGGTCAGGCGCGGGCCGTGGCGTTCGCGGGCGAGGAGGAGGGCGAGCTGGTTGGCTTCGGTGCCGCCGGTGGTGAGGACGGCGTCGGGGTGGGGGGTGTCGTGGAACTCGGCGGCGAGGGCGCGGGTGAGGAGCGCTTCGACGGCGGAGGCGGCGGGGGCCTGGTCCCAGGAGTCGAGGGAGGGGTTGAGGGCGCTGGCGGCGAGGTCGGCGGCGACGGCCACGGCTAGGGGCGGACAGTGCAGGTGGGCCGCGCACAGGGGGTCGGCGGGGTCGGCGGCGCCTGCGGCGAGGGTGTGCACGAGGGTCCGTAGCGCTTCGTGGTCTCCGCGCCCGTGTTCGGGCAGTACGTCGCCCAGTGCGGCCCTGACGTGGGCGGCGACGGTGTCGGGGCCGCCGGCCGGAAGCGGTCCGCCGCGCGCGCGGGCTCCGGTGCGCAGGGCGTCGAGGACGGTGTCGAGGAGGGGGCGCAGGGCGTCGGGGCCGTGGGTTCCGCCCGCGAGGGGGGCGGCGGGGCTGCCTGTGCCGGGTCTGCCGGGGGACGCTGTCATGCGGTTGTCCTCACGGGAACGGATCGGCGGCGGGCGGGCGTTGCCGCGGTGATGGGGTCGGGCACCCGAGCGGTACAACGATCAGACCCGAATGGGGTAACCGCCCGGGTTTGTGAGGTGGGTGGTTTCCGGCCGCTCGCCTGGCCGGCGGAGCTACCGGGGATCGGGCGGCCGTGCCCGACCCGGGGGGGCGGCTCGCCGGGCCCGGACCGGGTACGGGCCCTCCCCCGCCGGGCGTGGAGCCGGATCGGGGCGAGGGCGAGGGCGAGGGCGAGGGCGAGGACAAGGGCAAGGGCCCTGCCCGCCGGGTGGGCAGGGCCCTACCCCGCGGGCTGGGCCCCCGCCGGGTGGGCGGGCAGGGCTCCTCGGGTCAGCGGCGGGTGCGCAGGGCTCGGGCCAGGTCGTCGAGCTGGTCCACGAGCTTGCGGTGCAGGAACGGGGTGATGTCGGGGTCGGTGAGGCAGTCGCGGCCGGCCTGGAGGTTGGCTTCGGTGATCTCGTGGTCGGGGAAGCACCAGCGGCCCGCGGCTTCGGCGATGGCGGGGCCGCGGCGGGCTCCGAGGGCGACGGCTTCGGGGTAGTAGCGGGGTACGTACTCGCGTACGAGGTCGGCCTGTTCGGGCTGCCAGAAGCCCTGGGCGGTGGCAGTGAACAGGTAGTTGGACAGGGTGTCGTCGTGGAAGAGCCGGTCCCAGGCGGCGGCCTTGGCCTCGGCCGTGGGGAGGGCGGCGCGGCAGCGGGCGGCGCCTTCCTGGCCGGTGGCGCTGGGGTCGGCGGCGAGGGCGGCGTCGATGTCGGCTTCGCCGACGGCTCCGAGGACCGACAGGCGGGCGAGGATGCGCCAGCGCAGTTCGGGGTCGAGTTCGGGTCCGCCGGGGACGGTGTCCTCGGCGAGCCAGGCGGCGGGGATCTCGGGCCGGGTGGCGCTGTCGATGAAGGTGCGGACGGCGAGCAGTCGCAGGCCGGGGTCGGAGCCGTCCTCGGTGCGGCGCAGCAGGGCGCGGGCGATCGAGGTGAGGGTGGCGAGGGCCTCGGTGCGGTGTTCGGGGGTGAGGTAGCGGGTGGCGATCTGGGTGCGGGCGAAGCCGAGTACGTTCTGGACGATGGCCAGATCCGTCTCCTCGGGCAGGTGGGCTCCGGCGGTCGCCAGGTAGTCGCCGGCGTCCAGTTCGCCGTCGCGGACCATGTCGCGCAGGGAGTTCCAGACGACGGCGCGGGTGAGCGGGTCGGGGAGGCCGGAGATGCCGCGCAGGGCGGTTTCCAGGGAGGTCCCGTCGAGGCGGACCTTGGCGTAGGTGAGGTCGCCGTCGTTGAGGACGAGGAGGGCGGGGCGCGGTCCGCCGACCGAGACGACCTCGTCGGAGGGGACGTCGAGGGCGAGGATCTCGCGTGCTTCGAGGCCGCCGTCGGGGTCGTGGTCGTAGAGGCCGGCCACGATGTGGTGGGGGCGGCTGCCGGTGCGGGCGACGGTGAGGGTCCAGCCGCCGTGGCTCTCCTCGACGCGCGGGGTGAGGGTGTCGACGCCGGTGGTGCGCAGCCAGATGTCGGCCCAGGCGTGGACGTCGCGGTCGGTGTGGGCGGCGAGGGATTCCACGAAGTCGGCGAGGGAGGCGTTGGCGAACTTGTGGCGGGCGAAGTGGGTGTTGATGCCGGCCAGGAAGTCCTTCTCGCCGAGCCAGGCGACGAGTTGGCGCAGGGCGGAGGCGCCCTTGGCGTAGGAGATGCCGTCGAAGTTGAGGAGGGCGGAGGCGGTGTCGGGGACGGCGGAGACGTCGGGGGCGACGGGGTGGGTGGAGGGGCGCTGGTCGGCGTCGTAGCCCCAGGGCTTGCGTTCCATGCCGAATCCGGTCCAGGTCTCGGTGAAGCGGGTGGCTTCGATGAGGGTCTGGTAGCCCATGTATTCGGCGAAGGACTCGTTGAGCCAGATGTCGTCCCACCAGCTGAGGGTGACGAGGTCTCCGAACCACATGTGGGCCATCTCGTGCGCGATGGTCACGGCGCGCCTTTGGCGTTCGGCGTCGGTGACGGCGGAGCGGAAGACGTACTCGTCGCGGAAGGTGACCAGGCCGGGGTTCTCCATGGCGCCCGCGTTGAACTCCGGTACGAAGGCCTGGTCGTAGGAGTCGAAGGGGTAGGGCTCGGTGAACTTCTCGTGGTAGCGGTCGTAGCAGGCGGTGGTGATGTCGAGGATCTCCTGCGCGTCCGCGTCGAGGTGGGGGGCGAGGGAGCGGCGGCAGTGGAGCGCGAAGGGCAGTCCGGCGTGTTCGGTGCGGACGCTGTGCCAGGGGCCCGCGGCGACGGCGGCGAGGTAGGTGGAGATGACGGGGGTGGGCGCGGACTTCCAGATCCCGGCTTCGGAGGCGGATCCGTCGCCCGAGCCGCCGCCGCCGTCGCCGAGGCGTTCGCCGATGCGGGTGGTGACGCCGTTGGCGAGGACGGTCCAGTGCGGGGGTGCGGTGACGGTGAACTCGAAGACGGCCTTGAGGTCGGGCTGGTCGAAGGCCGGGAAGACCCGCTGGACGTCGTCCATGAACATCTGGGTGTAGACGTACGTCTCCCCGTCCGCGGGGTCGGTGAAGCGGTGGAGGCCTTCGCCGGTGCGGGAGTAGCGCATGCGGGCGAGGACGCGCAGTTCGTGCGGGCCCTCGGTGAGCCCGGTGAGCGGGAGGCGGCCGTCGGCGAGGGCGGCCGGGTCCAGGGGGTGTCCGTCGAGCTCGACGGAGCGCAGTTCGTCCGGTTTCAGCTCGAGGAAGGTGTCTCCGGCGGTGCGGGCGGTGAACCGGATGACGGTGCTGGATTCGAACGTCTCGTCGCCGGTGGTGAGGTCGAGGGCGACCTCGTAGTGCCGGACGTCGAGGATCTGGGCTCGGAGCTGCGCTTCGTTGCGCGTCAATGCGGACATGGGGCCCATGCTGCCGGATGAACGGCACCCGGCCCCAGGGGGCGCTGTGTCGTCCCCTGGGGGGCGGGTCCCTGCGGGGCGGGGTCCTGCCCGGGCGGCACGGATCCGGACGGGCGGTACGGGGCTCTTGCCCGGGCGGTTCGGGGCCCTGCCCGGCGATGCGGGTCCCCACCGGGCGGTACGGGGTCCAGCCTGGACGGGTCCTGCCCGGGCAGTGCGGGTTCCAGCCCAGGCCGTACGGGTCCCCGCCCCGGCGGTACGGATCCCGGACGGGCGGGTACGGGACTCTGCCCAGGCGGTACGGGGGCCAGCCCGGCGATGCGGGTCCCCGCCGGGCGGTGCGGGTCTCTGCCCGGCAGGGCATGCGGTGCCGGGCGGTGCGTGCGGTGCTGTGGTGTGCTGACGCGTCGCCCACGTACGTAGCGGACGTACTCGGGAGACGCGCGGGTGCGCCGTGCCGGGCGGCGCGGAGGCGTGCCCCGCACCCCCGGGGCCGCTCAGTCCTCGCCGGCGGCGATCGTCTCGTGGTGGCGGATGACCTCGGCGATGATGAAGTTCAGGAGCTTCTCGGCGAAGGCGGGGTCGAGCTTGGCGTTCTCGGCGAGCTCGCGCAGCCGGGCGATCTGGCTGGCCTCGCGACCCGGGTCTGCCGGGGGCAGCTGGTGGCGGGCCTTGAGGTGGCCGACCTGCTGGGTGCACTTGAAGCGCTCGGCGAGCATGTGCACCACGGCCGCGTCGATGTTGTCGATGCTGTCCCTCAGACGGGCCAGCTCGGCGGTGACGTTCTCGTCGATGTCGCTGGTGTTCATGGTTCCCGAGAATACGTGGCGTGCGCGTGTGGTTCCTCGGCCAGTCGGCCAGTGAGACGCCCCCGGCCACGAGGACGGCCGGAACCCGTCGAGCCCCGGCCCGATCCGTACTCATCCGCCCCGTATGGTCCCGGCCCGACCCCCGAACGGCACGCCTGGGCCGACCCCGGCCTGACCCTGCGGGAGACCCGACAACAGGCCCGCCACCGGGCCCGATCCGCGCGCCGAAGCGGACGCCGGACGCCGGCCTGACCCTGCGGGCCGCCCGGTCCGGGCTGCGGGTGGTGTGGCCTGACGGAAGCCGGCTTGGCGCTGCGGGCGGCCCGATTCCGCCCGGCCGCGAGGCGCACGCCGGGACAAGCCCCGGCCCAGCACCGCGGGCCGCCCGCACCCAGGCCCGACCCGACCCGAGGGCCAGTCCGACCTGCGCGCAACACGCCAGGATGGACGCCGGCCTGACCCTGCGGGCAGCCCAACCACAGGCCCGGCCCGCCCCGTAGGCAGCACGGCAGTGGGCCTGGCCCGGCAGGCAGCCGGAAGCCGGACCGGCCCGCGAACCGCACGCCAGGACCGACCCCGGTCCGCCCCTGCCGCAAACCCGACCACAGGCCCGTCCCCCGCTCGGCCCGCGGGCAGCGGACCAGGGCGGACGGCGGCCTGGCCCTGCACGCGGCCCGGCCCCGACCCACCCCCGAGCCGCATGCCAGGACGGACCCCAGCCTGCCCTGAAAGCGGCCCGGCCCCGACCCGGCCTGCGGGGAGCACGCCAGGGCGGACTGCCCCTCCGGGCCGCACCGCCCCTGCCCCGGCCGACCCCAGGCACGGCCCGCGAGCCGCGCCTCAAGGCGGCCCTCGGCCATGCACTGCGGGCGACCCGACAACAGGCCCTGCCCCGGCCCCCGCCCGCTGGCGGAACGCCATCGCCGACCCCGGTCCGACCCTGCGGGCCACCCGGCAACAGGCCTGACGCCAGGCCCGATCCGCGAGTCGCACGCGCAGGCGGGGCCCGGCCTGACTCTGCATGCCCGCCCGCCGGCCTGCGGGCGGTTCGGCGGTACGGAAGCCGGTTCGGCCCTGTGGCAGCCCGGGCCAACCCGGCTCGCGGGCTGCCCGCCAGGGCGGACGTCGGCCTGGCCCTGTCGGCTGCGCGACCCCCGGGCCCAACCCCGCCCGGCCCCGCCCGGCCCGCGAGCCGCACGCCAGGGCTGACGCCGGCCAGGCCTTGTGGGTGGTCCGGCCCCCGTCCGCTCCGTGCGCGGCACGGGATGGCCGACCCCGCGCGGCCCCAGGACCGGACCGGCCTGCTCGGCGGAAACCGGTCTGGCCCGGCGCGCGGCCCGATCCCCGGCCCGGCCGGCCCGCGGGCTGCCGCCAAGGCGGAACCCGGCTTGGCCCAGCGGGCTCTCGGCCCCAGGCCCGACCCGGCCGCGGATTCCGCGGCGGGGCCGGCGCCGGCCCGGCCCCACCCGGCTCGGCTCGGCTCGGCTCGGCGGCGTCAGAGCGGGAGGGTCGCCGTTACCAGCCAGCCGCCCTCGGGGGCCGGGCCTGCGGTGAGGGAGCCGCCCAGGGCTTCGGCGCGTTCGGCCATGCCCACGAGGCCGTAGCCGCCGCCTCGGGCGTTCTCCGAGAGGCGGGCGGAGCGGCCGCCGTCGTCGGCGATGCGGACTTCGAGGCCTGCCGGGACCGTGCGCAGTCCGATCCGGACGGCGGTGGCGGTCGCGGCGTGCTTGCCGATGTTGGTGAGGGCCTCGAGGACGATGCGGTGGGCGGTGGCGGCGACGTCGGCGGGGAGCCGGGTCTCCAGGCCCTCCTCGATGTAGAGGACGACGGGCGGGCCGGTGACGGCGAATCGTTCCGCTAGGTCGCGGATCTCGCGGAGTCCGGCGACGGGGGCGGTTTCCGGGCCGCCGGCCGTACCTTTCCCCGTGCCGGAGCCGCCGCCGTCCCCCGCGCCCTCGCGGAGGATCTTGACCAGGCGGCGCATGGAGCCGAGGGCCTCGTCCCCGGCGGTCTCGATGCGGCCGAAGATCTCGCCGGCGCGTTCCGCGGAGACCTTGGTGAACCGGGCGGCCCGCGCCTCGACGACGATCCCGGTCACGTGGTGGGCGACCAGGTCGTGGAGTTCGCGCGCCAGCTCCAGGCGTTCGGCGCTGCGTACGGCGTCCAGTTCGCGCAGGCGCTGGACGGACTGCAGGCGCAGCAGGAGCGAGTAGGCGCCGACCACGACGGTCAGGACCGAGAAGAGCAGGGTGAAGCGGCCCGGGTCGGTGTCCCGGACGGGTACCGCCATGCAGCCGAGGCCGAGCAGGGGGCCGAGGACGGCGGCGGTGCGGGCGGGGGCGCGCAGCAGGACCTGGCTGAGGAAGACGAGGAGGGCGATGGCCTCGCCCCCGCCCCAGACGACGATGGGGTGGTTGCCGAAGATCAGCAGGAGCGTGACGGTCCAGGTGACGACGGCGGCGAACCAGGCGCGCACGAGGAGCGGGATGCCGGGCCAGGGCGCTGCGCTGAGGCAGACGAGGATGCCGGACACCCAGACGGCGGCGTGGGGGACGCTGGGCTGGCGGGCGAGGACGACGCCCTCGAAGGTGACGAGGGCGAGGAGGGTGAGGGAGAGGATGATGCGGATCCACTGCGCGGCGTAGGGGTTGCGGCGGGCCCATGGCCCCAGGGGGCTCACGTGGCTCCGCCGGGGGTGTGTGGGCTCCGGCCGGGGTGCCCGTGCACCGGGGTGCCGCCCCCGCCCGTCGGGGCCGAGGTCGTCGCGAACGCTGCGCGTCGGCTTCCCGGGGCGCAGCCTGTGCCCGTGGGGGCCGAGGTTGTGCGGAGCGCTGCGCGTCGGCCTCCCAGGGCGCCGCCCCGGACCCCGCGCCTCAAACGCCGGCGGGGCTGGATTTGCCGAGGCTCGCCCGAGCGGCGGGCCTGTTCAGTGCAGGCCGCAACGAGGCACGGTTGATTGCTCCCGGCGCCGCCAGCACCCGTAGGGGCCGAGGTCGTCGGAAGCGCTGCGCGTCCGCTTCCCGGGGCGCAGCCCCGGACCCCGCGCCTCAAACGCCGGCGGGGCTGGATTGGCCTGGCGGCGCCTCGGCGGCAGCCGCGGCGCGGGGGGTGGGGGGTCGTCACGGCGGGGTGGTGGCCAGGCCGCTTTCCCAGGCCCAGGCGGCGATTTCTACGCGGTTGCGGGCGTCCAGTTTGGACTGGACGTTGGCCAGGTGGGTCTTGACCGTGGAGAGGGAGACGAAGAGCTCGCCGGCGATCTCGGCGTTGGTCAGGCCGCGCGCGAGGCAGCGTACGACTTCGCGTTCCCGGTCGGTGAGCGGCTCCGCCGGGCGGCGGGCCGCCTGGGCGGCGGGGATGCGGGGGGCCATCTCGCGCAGGAGGCGGACGGTGATGGCGGGCGAGACCAGGGAGTCGCCGACGGCCGCGGCCCGGACGGCTTCAACCAGCATGGCCGGGCTCGCGTCCTTCAGGAGGAAGCCGGACGCTCCGCCGTGGAGTGCGGCGTGGACGTACTCGTCGAGGTCGAAGGTGGTGACGATGACGATGCGGGGGCTGTCGCTGCCGGAGAGCCTGCGGGTGACTTCGAGCCCGTCGAGTTTGGGCATGCGGATGTCGAGGAGCAGGACGTCGGGCCGGTGTGCGGCGACCGCTGCGAGGGCGGCTTCGCCGTCGACGACGTCGGCGACGACCTCGATGTCCGGCTGGCTCTCGAGGATCATCCGGAATCCGGTCCTGACCATCTCCTGGTCGTCCGCGATGACCACTCTGATCGCCATGCGCTGCCTGCCCCACTGTCGCCCACTGCCTGTGCCGTCCCACCCGGAGGGTTCTTCCCATGGGACCTGCGCGGGCCCGGGCCCGCAACCGCGGGACGGACCGTCGGGAGGGTGCCGCGGGGCGGGGACGGCGCTGTTCCGGCCTCGCGGTACTCCCGTCGACCGTACGTACATGTGGGGCATCGCGCCTCACCCTTCCGGCCCATACGCGCCGGGCCGGAAGGACGAGGATGCGGTGGTGAGGGACGTGCCGTCAGAGGCTCGCGGCCGCGCTCTTGATCGCCGCGGCGAAGGTGGAGACCTCCGTGTACACGCCGGGGTAGTCGGGCCGGGCGCAGCCCTCGCCCCAGCTGACTATGCCGACCTGGATCCAGGCGTTCGCGTTGTCGCGGCGGAACATGGGGCCGCCGGAGTCGCCCTGGCAGGTGTCGACGCCGCCCGCGTCGAAGCCGGCGCAGATTTCTTCGGCGGGGATGAGCGAGCTGCCGTAGGAGGCCTGGCAGGAGGCGTCGGAGACGAAGGGGACGGTGGCCTTCATCAGGTAGCGCTGCTGGGCTCCGCCCTCGCGGGTGGCGCCCCAGCCGGCGACGGTGAAGGTGCCGTTGTCGTAGGCCTTGGTGTCGGCGATCTTGAGGGTGGGCAGGTTGATGGGCTTGGCGAGCTTGATGAGGGCCCAGTCCTTGCCCGAGCCGTTGTAGCCGGGGGCCTGGAGCACCTTCGTGGACTTGACCTTGATGGCGCTGGAGCTCTTGAGGTCGACGACTCCGGCGGTGGCGGTGATCGAGGTGTTGTTGCCGGAGCCGTCCACGCAGTGGGCGGCGGTGAGGACGATCTGCTGGGTGTAGAGGGCGCCGCCGCAGCCCATGGAGAGGCGGACCATGAAGGGGAACTCGCCCTGGGCGGCGCGGGTTCCGCCGACGACGGGGGCGGTGGAGGCGGTGGCGGAGCTCGGCTGGAGGCTGACGGCCGCGAGGGCCACCGCGCCGGCGGCGAGGGTGCGCTTGAGGGTCCTGGCAAGGGTGGACACAGTCGACACACTGCCTTTCGTGGGGGGTTGGGCCGTGCGCGTCATCGGGTGAATGACGGGGACATGACACACCGCACGTACGGGCGCCATCAAGAACGCGTTTTCGGACAACTTCCGTCGGGAGGGGCCTCATGACGCAGAACGGTCGGCACAGCAGCCCGATCCAGCACGGATTTCCTCATCTGGAGACGGTCCGCGCGGCCGTGACCGCCCTGTTCAGACGGCTCTCCGCCGACGGGATCCGCGCCTACGACACGCCCTTCGCCCCCGCCGACGCGGCCTTCGGCGACGCCGACGACCTCCACCTCGGCGCGCACCGGGTGGCCTCCGCCGTGGTCCGCGCGATGCGGCTGCCCGATGCGCGCGTCGTGGTGAGCTTCCGCCCGATGCGCGACGCGGCGAGCGTGGAACTGACCGCCGGGCCGGAGTACTTCGTCGAGGTCAACGACCGCTTCCGCACGCACCGCCGCGACCTGGCGGCCGCCCTCGCCCACGAGGTCACGCACGTCCTGCTGCACCGCCTGGACCTGCGTTTCGACACCACCGCCGGCAACGAGATCCTCACCGACACCGCCGCCGCCTACCTCGGCGCGGGCTGGCTGCTGCTCGACGCCTACCGGGAGGACGAGCTCACCCACCAGAAGCTCGGCTACCTCACCCCGGAGGAGTTCGGCTACGTCCTCGCCAAGCGCGGGCGGCTCCTCGGCGAGGACCTCTCCGCGTGGTTCACCAGCCCGCAGGCGTACGAGGCTTACGTGCGCGGCCGCGCCCTGGCCGAACAGGACCTGCGCCGGGCCCCCTTGGCGGCCGCGTCCCGGCCGGAGCGCCGGCGCTACGTCCGGGACCGCAGGGCGGCCGGGGCCCCGCCGGGGCGCGGGGCGGCGTACCGCTTCGAGGAGCACGCCGACGGGCTGCGGGTGAGCTTCCCCTGCCCGGTGTGCGAGCAGCGGCTGCGACTGCCGGCCGGGCGGGGGCCGCTGCGGGCCCGCTGCGGGCTGTGCCACACGGTGCTGGACTGCGACACGTAGCGGGCGTACGGGCACGCGGGCGAGCCGTGCGTGACGAAGGTTCACCGGCCCGCCACGAAAAGTTACTTACCGGCCAGTAGACACGAGGTCCGGCCACTGCTCAATCTGATCACGTACATGCCAACGCGTGACCGAGGAGCGTCCCCCCATGCGCAGCACCCGTTCCACTGCCGCCGCAGTGGCCGCAGCAGCCACCGCCGTACTCGCCCTGGTTCCGGCCACCGCCGCCCAGGCGGCCCCCGCCCGGACGGCCGCTGTGGCCGCTGTGGCCGCCCCCGCCGCCCCGTTCGCCTCGGCCGTCACCGCGTCCGCCCCCGGCGGCAACGCGCTGTTCCTCGGCATCGACTACGCGACGTGGCAGCGCGACGTCGCCGCCGTCGTCGACGCGGCCCGCCCCGGGATCGAGCAGCGCATCGCCGCCTCCCCGGCCGGCGAGAAGCCGGCGATCGTCCTCGACATCGACAACTCCTCGCTGGAGACGGACTTCCACTGGTTCTGGACCTCCCCGACCCCCGCGATCGCCAAGGTCCGGGACCTGACCCGGTACGCGAACGACCGCGGGGTCGCCATCTTCTTCGTCACCGCCCGCCCCGGGATCGTGTACTCCCTCACCGAGCGGAACCTCAAGGCGGTCGGCTATCCGGTCTCGGGCCTCTACGTCCGCGATCTGCCCGCGCTGTTCGGTGAGGTCAGCGCGTACAAGACGGCCAAGCGGGCCGAGATCGAGGCGCGCGGCTACACGATCATCGCCAACATCGGCAACAACCAGAGCGACCTGGTCGGCGGCCACGCCGAGCGCACCGTCAAGCTGCCGGACTACGACGGCAAGCTCTCCTAGGCAGGGTGACCGGGGGCCGCGGTCAGTCCAGCGACGCGGCGATCGCGTTGACCGCGGCCCAGCCGAAGGCCATCGCGGGGCCGATCGTCGCGCCCGGCCCGGGGTAGGTCTCCCCCATCACCGCCGCCGAGCAGTTGCCCGCGGCGTAGAGCCCGGCGATGGGCGAGGAGTCCTCGCACAGCACCCGGCCGTCGGGGTCGGTGACCAGGCCGCCCTTGGTGCCGATGTCCCCGGGGTGCACGGGGAC
This sequence comes from Streptomyces sp. NPDC054956, assembly GCF_053609185.1. NCBI lineage: Bacteria > Bacillati > Actinomycetota > Actinomycetes > Kitasatosporales > Streptomycetaceae > Streptomyces > Streptomyces sp. NPDC054956. The sequence goes on from NZ_JBSGXB010000044.1 coordinate 22,701, forward strand.
CGCGTAGAAGGGGCCCTTGTCGATCGGCGCCAGGTTCGGGTTGGGCAGCGTCGGGTCGCCGTAGTAGCGGTCGTAGACGCTCTGCCCGCGCCCGAAGTCCTTGTCGACGCCGGCTTCCGCGAAGGCGTTGAAGCGGCTGATCGTGGCCGGGAGGCCGGGGGCGGACATCGCCCGGGCCAGTTCCTCCACGGTGTCGGCCTTCTTCAGGAATCCGCTCTCCAGCCAGTTCTTCGGGAAGGGCTGACCGGGGAAGAGGCCGGTGAAGAGGTACCGGGACTTGGAGCGGGCGTCGAGGACCAGCCAGGAGGGCACGGTCGTGGCCCCGGGCCGGTCGGCGGCGTACATCCGGTCGACGAACGCGTGGTAGGGCAGGGCCTCGTTGGCGTACCGCTCCCCCGCCTCGTTGACGATGACCATGCCGGGGATGCCCCGGTCGGCGACGAGGAAGAAGGGCTTCTCCCCCGGCGGGCACACCGAGGGCGCGCCCCACACCTTGTCCAGCAGGTCGGTGGCGGCGCCCAGTTCCTCTCCGAGGCGCAGGGCGTCGCCGTTCTGGCCCTCCGAGGCGTGGGTCCACGCCGTGGAGGTGGGCGCGGGCAGGTGCTTCTCCCGCAGCTCCTGGTCGTGGGAGAAGCCGCCCGAGGCCAGGACCACTCCGCCGCGCGCGGCCACGGTGACCTCCCGCCCGTCGCGCAGGACCCGTACGCCCGTCACCCGCCCGGCCGGGTCGGTGGTCAGACCGGTCAGCGGCGCCGACAGCCACAGGTCCCCGCCCAGCCGGTCCAGGGAGAGCCGCATGCGGGCGACGAGGGCCTCGCCGAGGGAGAGGAGCCTGCGTCCGGTGGCCAGGGCCCCGAGGGCGCGCAGGCCGACCCGGACGGACCGCCTCTTGCCCGCCCAGGTCCGGCCGACCATGTTGAGGAAGCGGAAGTCGTACGAGGTCATGGTGAGCCCGTACGTGGGCAGTCCGGCGCGGCGCATGGAGCCGGCGAGCCCGCCGAGGAGCTTGGAGTCGACGATGCGCGGTTCCACGGAGCGGCCCTGCGCCATGCCGCCCTGGGCCTCGGGGAAGTAGTCCGCGTAGCCGGGGGTGTACATGAAGCGGATCTCGGTGCGGTCGTGGAACTCCTGGAGCATGCGCGGCCCGTGGTCGAGGTACGCGTCCTTGCGCGCGCCCGGGACCCGGTCGCCGACGGTGGCGTCGAGGTAGGCGCGGGCCTTCTCGCGGGTGTCGGCGAGGCCGGCGCGGTCGAGGTGGAAGTTGCCGGGGATCCAGACCGCGCCGCCGGACAGGGCGGTGGAGCCGCCGTACTTGTCGGTCTTCTCGACGACGAGGACGCTCAGGCCCCGCAGCCTGGCGGTGACGGCGGCGGCGAATCCGGCGGCGCCGGAGCCGACGACCACCACGTCGTAGGCGTACTCACTGGTCATCCGAAGGCTCCCGTGGCGTAGTCGCTGCGGTAGTACAGCAGGGGTGATCCGCCGTCGCGGGCCGTCAGTTCGAGGACCCGGGCGGTGACGAGGTAGTGGTCGCCGGCTTCGTGGACCTCTTCGAGGGCGCAGTCGACGGTGGCGAGGGCTCCGGTGACGCGGACGGCTCCGTGGGCGGAGAGTTCCCAGTCGACGTGGCGGAACTTCTCCTCGCCCCGCCGGCCGAGGGCTTCGCAGACCTCGCGCTGTTCCTCGGCGAGGATGCTGATGCCGAACACCCCGGCGGCCCGCACCTTGGGCCAGCTGGAGGAGCCCTTCCCGACGCAGAGCAGGACGAGCGGCGGGTCGAGGGAGAGGGAGGCGAAGGACTGGCAGGCCAGCCCCGCCGGGCGGCCGTCCTCGGTGACGGCCGCGACGACGGTGATGCCGGAGGCGAAGGCGCCGAGGACCTCGCGGAAGGCGGCGGGGTCCACGGGGTCCCGTCCGCCCTGCCCGGCGGGGTCCTCGGGCGCTTGCGGGACGGCGGTCAGCCGTTCCACTGGTGGCCCCAGAAGCTGTCCGCGGTGATCTCCTTCGCGGTCCAGGTGGCGGGGTCGACGAGCAGCCCGTCCCAGCCGTACTCGACCTGGAAGCCGCCGGGGGCCTGGGCGTAGAAGGAGACCATGTGGTCGTTGGAGTGCCGGCCGAGGGTGGAGGCGATGGGGATGCCCGCCTTGTTCATGCGGTCGAGGCAGTAGCCGACGTCGTCGAGGGTCTCCAGCTCGACCATGAAGTGGACGATGCCGGGCGGCAGCGCGCCGGGGTAGAGGCCGAGGCTGTGGTGGCGGCGGTTGGGGCTGAGGAAGTGCATCCAGTAGAAGTCCCGGCCGGGCTTTCCGGTGGGGACGGCGACCGGGGGCAGCCGCATCGAGTCGCGCAGCTGGAAGCCGAGGAGGTTCTCGTAGAAGTCGAGGGTGGCCTCGGTGTCGGCGGCGGGCAGGACCACGTGGCCGAGGCCGAGATTGCCCTCGCGTCCGCCGGTGACGAAGCGGTTGCCGTACGGGGAGGCGAGCGGGGTGTGGTCCTGGGCCTGGCCCCAGTAGATCTCCAGGGGGTTGCCGCTGGGGTCCTCGCAGTGGACGAGGCCCTGGACGCGGCGGTCGGCGAGGGTGGCGTCGTCGGCCCGCTTGACGGGGTGTCCGGCGTTCTCGAGTTCGGCCGCGGCTTCTTCCAGGGCGCGGGCGTTGGCGACTTCGAAGCCGGCGGCGAGCAGCCGGTCCTGGGTTCCGGCGACGAACTGGAAGCGGTGGGTGCGGTCGTCGATGCGGATGTTGAGGCAGGTGTCCGTGGTGCCTTCGGCTTCGGCCATGCCGAGGATGTCGAGGACGTAGGTGCGCCAGGCGGCGAGGTCGGCGGTCTCGATGCGGAGGTAGCCGAGTGCGCGGATGTCCATGGGGGTCTCCGTGGGGACGGTCACTGAAGGAATCGGTGGAGGAAGCACTGGAGGAATCGGCGGAGGAATCGGTGGAGGAATCGGCGCAGGATTCAGTGGAGGAAGAAGTCGGTGGCGAGGCGGTTGAACTCGTCGGCGGCTTCGGTCTGCGCCCAGTGCCCGCAGTGCGGGAAGACGTGCAGCCGGGCGTCGGGGATGGTCTTCAGCGCGAGGAAGGCCCCGTCGACGGGGTTGACGCGGTCCTCGCGGCCCCAGGTCAGCAGCACGGGGCGGCTGATGCGGTGGGCTTCGCGCCAGAGCATCGCGGCCTCGGGCCACTTGGCGAAGGAGGCGCCCATACGGGCGTTGCCGAGCCTGGCTTCGGGGTCGATGGCCTGGGCGTAGCGCTCCTCGACGAGGGCGTCGGTGACGATCGCCGGGTCGTGGGCGAGGGTGGTGAGGAAGGTCCGCATCTGTTCGCGGGTGGGGTCGGGGGCGAGGCTGAACTCGAAGAGCCGCTTGATGCCTTCGGTGGGGTCGGCGGAGAACAGGTTGAGCGAGATGCCGCCGGGGCCCATCAGGAGGAGTTTGTCCACCCGGTCGGGGTGGTCCAGGACGAGCCGGGTGGCGGTCCCGCCGCCGAGGGAGTTCCCGATGAAGTGTGCCTTCTGGATGCCGAGTTGGTCCATGAGGGCGATGACGGCCTCGGCGCTGAAGCCGAAGTAGTCGCGGTCGGGTTCGGGCTTGTCGGAGCGGCCGTAACAGGGCTGGTCCACGAGCAGGGTGCGGAAGTCCTGTGCGAAGTGGGGCAGGTTGCCGCCGAAGTTGGACCAGCCGGAGGCGCCGGGGCCGCCGCCGTGCAGCATGATCACGACGGGTCCGTCGGCGGGGCCGGCCTCGTGGTAGTGCAGGGTCAGCCGGCCGGCCTTGGCGGTGCGGGACGTGTTCTCGTACGAGAGGACGGGGGCGCTCACAGCATCGTGTCCTGGATGTCGAGGCCGAGGGCGCCCTGGCCGAAGAGGACCAGCGCCCGCTCCGGGTCGTTGGCGGCGTGGCCGCGGCCGGTGTGGACGTCGCGCCAGGCGCGCTGGACGGGGTTGGCTCCGGTGCGCATGGCGCCGCCCCCCGCGTTCTCCATCAGCAGGTCGACGGCGGCCACGCAGCGTTCGGTGGCGAGGACCTGGTCGCGGCGGGCCCGGGTGCGCAGCGCCATCGGGAGTTCCTCGCCGTGTTCGGCCAGTGAGTAGAGCTCGCCGACGTTGCGCTGGAGCTGGAGCCAGGAGGCGTCGATGTCGCTGGCGGCGCGGGCGATGCGGACCTGGGCGAAGGGGTCTTCGGCGACCTGCTGGCCGTAGGAGATGCGGAAGCGTTCGCGGGTCGCGGTGACGTAGCCCTCGTAGGCGCCTTCGGCGATGCCGACGATGGGGGTGGAGATGGTGGTGGTGAAGACGGAGGCGTACGGGAGCCGGTAGAGCGGTTCGGGGTTGACGCGGTGGCCGGGGACGTCGAGGGCGGTGACGGGCCCGAAGCTCAGGGCCCGGTGCTCGGGGACGAACACGTCCTCGACGACGATGTCGTTGGAGCCGGAGCCGCGCAGGCCGACGGTGTCCCAGACCTCGTCGACGCGGTACTGGGCGCGCGGGACGAGGAAGGTCCGCATGTCGACGGGGCGGCCCTCGGCGTCGGTGACGAGTCCGCCGAGCAGGGCCCAGTCGGCGTGGTCGCAGCCGGAGGAGAAGTGCCAGCGGCCGCTGACGGTGAAGCCTCCGTCGACGGGGGTGACCTTGCCGGTGGGGGCGTAGGAGGAGCAGATCCGGGTGTCCTGGTCGGCGCCCCAGACCTCTTCCTGGGCGCGGGGGTCGTAGAGGGCCACGTGCCAGGGGTGGACGCCGACGACGGAGGCGACCCAGCCGGTGGAGCCGCAGGCCTTGGCTATCTCCTTGACGGCGGCGTAGAAGAGGGCCGGGTGGGCCGCGCGGCCGCCGTGCGCCTTGGGCTGCAGGAGGCGGAAGAAGCCGGTGGCGGCGAGTTCCTTGATGCTCGCCTCGGGGACCTTGCGCTGCGCTTCGGCCTCGGCGCTGCGCTCGCGGAGGGCGGGGGCGAGGGCGCGGACCGCTTCGAGGACGTCTTCGTCGCTCATGGTGTCCCCTTCTCAGATCAAAGGATCTTCTGGTGTTCGGGATCGATGGCGAGGAACGTACGCCGGGCGATCCGGGCGTGGAACGGGCCGTTCCCGCTGAGTGGGAAGCCCCGCCGGAGCTCCCCGAAAGCTCCCCGGAGCCACGGGTACGACTACTTGAAGTATTACTGAATGAAATACACCTCTCCCGGTGCTTCCCTCCGGCCAGGGGCGCGTGGCAGGGTCGCCCCAACGCCTCACGCAGGGGGTTTCTCGTGCTTGACCAGGTCATGGAGACCGAGCTCGCACCGCTGTCGCTGCTGGAGAAGGCCGCGAAGGTGCTCGGCGCCTTCGAGGGTCCGCAGCCGCGGCTGTCGCTCACCGAGGTCGTGCGCCGCTCCGGAATCCCACGCTCCTCCGCCCACCGGATCCTCGACCAGCTGGTGCAGCTGCGCTGGCTGGACCGCGAGGGCCGGGACTACCGCATGGGCATGCGCATGCTGGAACTGGGCGCGCTCGCCTCCCACCACAACCGGCTGCGCCGGGCCGCCCTGCCGCTGCTGCACGAGCTGCACGAGCAGACCGGCCGGGTGGTGCACCTGTCGGTGCTCGACGGGGCCGAGGTCGTGTTCCTGGAACGGATCGGCGGTGCGGAGGCCACCACGGTGCCCTCGCGGGTCGGCGGCCGGATGCCCGCCTACTGCACGGCCACCGGCAAGGCGATCCTGGCGTTCGCCGATCCGGCCGCCGTGGAGCACGTCATCGCGCAGGGGCTGCGTCCGCGCACCGCCCGCACCCTGACCCGGCCGCTCGCCCTGCGCTCGGAGCTGGCGGCGGTCCGCGAACGCGGGGTCGCCTACGACCGGGAGGAGAGCTTCCGGGGCATCTCCTGCGTGGCCGCGCCGCTGCGGGGCGCCGGGCGGGCCGTGGCCGCCGTCTCGGTGTCCTCGGGCCGGGGCGACCGGGAGCCGGCCCGGCTGGCACCGGCGGTACTGGCCTGCGCGCGGGCGGTGTGGCGCGAGCTGTACGGGCCGGGCCGGCCGGGGCGGACCGCCGCTTCGCCCGCGCGGAACCCGGAACCGGCCGTCTCCTCGCAGGCGATGGACAACATGATGGGGTGGCTGCGGTTCAGCGAGTGGATGTAGTGGGTAGTGGTACTCCAACGCACGAGTGAAGCCTCGGGCCCGACCCCTCGCCAGGGGGCCGGGCCCGATTCGCGTTCGCCTTCTCAACGCGCCGCTCGCACTGCTCGGCGCCCGGGGCGCCTCGCAGGCTTCGCGGCGCTGCGCCGGACTCCGTCCGGCGACCGCACGACCCCGCCGGCCGCTCCCGGGCTCAGCCCCCGTCGTAGGTGATCCGGACCCGGTCGCCCAGGGCCAGGGCCTGGCAGGCCAGGACGTAGCCGTCGGCCAGGTCCTCGCGGTCCAGGACCTCGTTGCGGACCATCTCGACCTCGCCCTCCAGCACCCGGCAGCAGCAGGCGCTGCAGGCTCCCTCGCGGCAGGAGTACGGAGCGGGGACGCCCGCGGCGAGCAGGGCGTCCAGCAGCGGGGTCCCGGCCGGCCAGGCCACGGTGTGCACGGCCCCGTCGAACTCCACCTCGGCGGTGGCGGCCCCCTCCGCCGAGGCCGCGGCCGGGGCGGGGGCGGGGGCCGTCTGCGTGAAGACGTCCCCGCTCAGGGAGAAGTACCGCTCGCGGTGAACGCGGCCGCCGGGGGCGCCGGCCGCGCGCAGGGCCGTCTCGGCGGCGTCCATCAGCGGGACGGGACCGCACAGGTAGGCCTCGCGGTTCGCGTACGGGGCCACGAGCGGGCCCAGTTGCGGGGCGGTCGGCAGTCCCTGGAGGGTTTCCAGCCAGTGGATGACGGTGAGCCGCCCGGGGTGTTCCTCGGCGAGCCCCCAGAGCTCGTCGCGGAAGATCACGGCGCCGGGGTCGCGGTTGGCGTACACCAGGGCGACGTGCCCCCGGCCGGCCGCCAGCGCGGACTTCGCGAGGGAGAGCACCGGGGTGATCCCGCTGCCGCCCGCCACCAGCAGCAGGTCCCGGTCCAGGTCGGACGGGGTGAAGGTGCCGGCGGGCGGCAGGATCTCCAGCTCGTCGCCGACGGCCACGTCCTGGCAGAGCCACCCGGAGCCCGCGCCGCCGGGGACCCGCTTGACGGTGATCCGCAGCGGGTCACCGGTGTACGGGGAGCCGGCCAGGGAGTAGCAGCGGGCCGCTCCTCCCGGGACGCGGAGGGTGAGGAACTGCCCGGGGCGGTACGGGAGCCGCGCGTCGAGTACGAGGGAGACCGCGTCGGGGGTCTCCTGGATCCGCTCCGTGACGCGGACCAGCAGCCTGCCGGTGGCTCCGCCCGGGGCGGATGCCGGGGCCGCGCTCCGGGGCCCGGCCGCGCGGGGCGACGTAAGCCCGGCCGACGTGAGCCCATCGGTGTCAGACATCGGCCGGCACCTCCAGGCGGCCCTCCAGGACGGCCGCCTCGATGCTCTCCCGCAGGGCCCCGCAGGAGCGGACGCGGGCGCTGAGCGAGCCCGCCACGACCTCGGCGGCGATCCGGGGGCAGCCGCCCGGCAGCACGGCGGCCTCCTCGGTCCACTGGACCTGGGTGTGGGCGGGGCTGAACTTCTCGCACAGCACCCGGGCCGCGCACTCCCCGCACACGACCGGGGTCATCACCGCGCCCCGGCCGCGCGACGGGCGAGGTTCTCGGCGACTTCGGCCTTCCAGGCGGCGGTGGCCCGGGTGGTGTCAATCTCGAACTCGAAGCGCCGGACCATCTCGTCCTTGACGTCGGCGGCGTCCACGTAGAACTGCTCGTACCAGCGGCGGAGCTGGTAGACGGGGCCGTCCTCCTCCGTGAGCAGGGGGTTGTCGATGCGGGTCTTGTTCTTCCAGATCTCGACGTCCTGCTCGAAGCCGACGGCGAGGCCCTCGGAGGTGAGCCGGGCCGCGTCGGCGGCCTGCTCGTCGCTCATGCCGGGGAGCTTCTTGACGATGGCCCCGTACATGAGCATGAAACTGTTCTCGTCGATCGGGTAATGGCAGTTGATGAGGACGGATTCGAGCTCCACGCCCCCGCCGACGTCGCTCCACAGCTTGTCGATCATGTAGGAGGGGCCGAAGTACGAGGCGTCCGAGCGCAGGCCGCCGCCGGTGGACAGGGTGCCGAGGTCGACGTCGCCGCGCGGGGTGGACTCCATGTACTGGGTGGCCACGTGCCCGTCGAAGACGTTCTTGAAGTAGTGCGGGAAGGCGTAGTGCACGTAGTAGAAGTGCGCCATGTCGACGACGTTGTCGACGATCTCCCGGCAGTTGGAGTTCTCGACGCGCAGGGAGTTCCAGCTCCAGTCGCTCCACTCGGCGTCGCCGAAGCCCTCGATGACGGGGATCGTGACCTCGGGCGGGGGCGGGTTGCCCTCCGGGTCGTGCCAGACGTACAGCTGCCCGTTGCGCTCCAGGGTGGTCCAGGCGCGGGTCTTGGCGCGCGGGGGGACGCGGCGGGCGTAGGGGACGGCGGCGCAGCGGCCGTCGCCGGACCAGCGCCAGTCGTGGAACGGGCAGGCGACGGTGTCGCCCTTGACGGTGCCGTGGGCGAGGTTGCCGCCCATGTGGGGGCAGTAGGCATTGAGGACGCTCAGCGCGCCGGTGTCCTGGCCCTGGAAGACGACGAGCTTCGTGCCGAAGGCTTGGACCTTGTGCGGAGTTCCGTCCCGGAAGGTTTCGGCGAGGCCTAGGCAGTGCCAGCCTCGGGCGAAGCGGGTCGGCACGGCAGCCGCCTCGATGACACGGGGCTCTTCTTCGATTGCGGTCACGGGTGACCCTCCACTTCGTCGTGGTGCGGTTCGTTTGGTGGGCGGGCGGACCGCCGTGTCCTGGGGCTCCGCCCCGGACCCCGCGCCTCAAACTCCCCCAGCTACCGCTGGGAGGTGCCCCCGGGCGGGGCTGGATTTGGCTAGCGCCGGGCGGCCAGTTCGACGGCGATGTCGATGAGTTGGTCCTCCTGGCCGCCCACCAGGCGGCGTTCGCCCGCGCGGAGGAGGATTTCGGCGCCCGAGACCCCGTAGCGCTCGGCCTGGCGGTAGGCGTGCTTGAGGAAGCTCGAGTAGACGCCGGCGTGGCCCATGAGCAGGGCCATGCGGTCGAGTCGGCACTCCTCGTCCATGACGGGGCGGACCACGTCCTCGGCCGCGTCGATGATCTTCAGGACGTCGATGCCGGTGCGGATGCCCATCTTCAGGCAAACGGCGGCGAAGGCCTCGACGGGCGTGTTTCCGGCGCCGGCGCCGAGGCGGCGGGTCGAGCCGTCGATCTGGAGCGCGCCCGCGCGGACGGCGGCGACCGAATTGCCCACGCCCAGGCCGAGGTTCTCGTGGCCGTGGAAGCCGACCTGGGCGTCGTCGCCGAGCTCCGCGACCAGCGCGGCCACCCGGTCGGTGACGTCGTCCATGACCATGGCGCCTGCGGAGTCGACCACGTACACGCACTGGCAGCCGGCGTCGGCCATGATCCGGGCCTGGCGGGCGAGGTCCTCGGGGGTGGTGGAGTGGGCCATCATCAGGAACCCGACGGTCTCCAGGCCCATCTCGCGGGCGAGCCCGAAGTGCTGGACGGAGATGTCGGCCTCGGTGCAGTGGGTGGCGATCCGGCAGATCTGTCCGCCGTTGCCGTGGGCGGCCCGGATGTCGTCCTTCACGCCGAGACCCGGGAGCATCAGGAAGGCGATCCTCGCGTTCCGCGCGGTGTCGGCGGCGATCTTGATCAGTTCCTGTTCGGGGGTCGCCGAGAAGCCGTAGTTGAACGAGGACCCGCCCAGTCCGTCGCCGTGCGTGACCTCGATGACGGGAACGCCCGCGCCGTCGAGCGCGGCCACGATCGACCGTACGTCCTCGCCCGTGAACCGGTGGCGCTTGGCGTGGGAGCCGTCGCGCAGCGAGGAGTCGGTGATCCGGATGTCGAGGGTGCCGGAGTAGGTGGTCAGGGCGGTCGAGGCGGTCGAGGCGGTCACTTCGTCATCCCCTTGGCGAACTCCTCGCCGACCTTGGTGGCGGCGGCGGTCATGATGTCGAGGTTTCCGGCATAGGGCGGCAGGTAGTCGCCGGCGCCCTCCACCTCCAGGAAGATCGCGACCCGGGCCATGCCGCCGTTCAACGGGGAAGGGTCGTCGAACTGCGGCTCGGTGCGCAGCCGGTAGCCGGGTACGTACGTGGCCACGTCCTCGGCGGTCTGCTTGACGGAGGCGGCGATGGCCTCGCGGTCGGCGTCGGCGGGGATCGCGCAGAAGACGGTGTCGCGCATGATCACCGGCGGGTCCGCGGGGTTGAGGATGATGACGGCCTTGCCTCGGGCGGCGCCGCCGATCTCCTCGATGCCCCGGGCGGTGGTACGGGTGAACTCGTCGATGTTGGCTCGGGTGCCCGGGCCGGCCGATACGGAGGCCACCGAGGCCACGATCTCGGCGTAGGCGACGGGGACCACGCGGGAGACGGCGTACACCATGGGGATGGTGGCCTGGCCGCCGCAGGTGATCATGTTGACGTTGGCCCGGTCGAGGTGGGCGGTCAGGTTCGCGGGCGGTACGACGGCGGGTCCGACGGCGGCCGGGGTCAGGTCGATGGCCTTGATGCCGAGTTCGGCGTAGCGCGGGGCGTTCGCCCGGTGCACGTAGGCGGAGGTGGCCTCGAAGACCAGGTCGGGCAGTTCGTCCTGGGCCAGCAGCCGGTCCACACCCTCGTGGGAGGCTTCGATTCCGGCGCGGCGGGCCCGGGCGAGGCCCTCGCTGTCGGGGTCCACGCCGATCATCCAGCGGGGCTCGATGTGGGGAGAGCGCAGGAGTTTGTAGAGCAGGTCGGTTCCGATGTTCCCGGAGCCGACGATGGCGGCGGTCGCTTTCGTCTTGATCGCGTTGATGGTGATCACCTCAGGTGAAGGAGAGGGACACCGGGCCGAGCCCGGTGAACTCGGCGGTGTAGGTCCGCCCGGCGGCCACGTCCACGGCGCGGGTGCAGGACCCGGGCAGGATCAGGTGGCCCTTGCGCAGTTCGACTCCGAAGCGGGCGACGGTGCGGGCCAGCCAGGCGACGGAGGCGGCGGGGTCGCCGAGCACGGCGTCGCTGCGGCCGCTCGCGAGGGTTGCGCGGCCGCTGGTCAAGGTGGCTTCGATCGCCCTGAGGTCGAGCTCGCGGGGGTCGCGCCCTTCACCGATGACGTATCCGGCGGAGGAGGCGTTGTCGGCGATGGTGTCGGCGATGGCGATGCGCCAGTCGGCGATCCGGCTGTCGATGAGCTCCAGGGCGGGGACGACCCGCTCGGTCGCGGCCAGTACGTCCGCGACGGTGCAGCCCTCGCCCGGCAGGTCGGCACCGAGTACGAAGCCCACCTCGACCTCGACGCGCGGCGCGCAGTACGCGGCGGCACGGACCGGGGTGTCGGAGCGCAGCTCCATGGATTGGAGCAGGTGCCCGTAGTCGGGCTCGTCGACGCCCATCATGGCCTGCATGACGGGCGACGACAGCCCGACCTTGTGCCCGGTGATCCGGTCTCCGTCGGCGAGGCGCTGCCGGATGTTGAGGAGCTGGATCTCGTACGCGTCCTCGGTACCGATGCCCTCGTACAGCTCGGTCAGCGGCCTTACGGGGGCCCGCCCCCGCTGCGCCGCGCGCAGCACCTCGGCGGCTTCGCGCCGGCGCCGGTCGTTCAGCATGGGGTCCTCCCGGCTGCGGTGGTGTGTGGTGCGGCAGACGGTAGGCAGGGGCCGGGCGCGGGCGGGAGGCCGTGTTCCCGCTGAGCGGGAAAGGGTGCGGGCCGGGGCCATTTAAGGTCCCCGCCCCCCGGGGGGGGTCTCGCTTAAACGGCCCCCGATGAGGGGGGAAATGCGGCGGGGCCGACGGGGGAGCCGGGGCCGCCGGGGGTGGTGGTGTCCCCCACCCCG
>NZ_JBSGXB010000045.1:0-34496 GCF_053609185.1 Streptomyces sp. NPDC054956
GAGTCGTTCCGGCAGGCCTTCGAGTACGCCCCCAGCGGCATGGCCATCGCCGAGATGGGCGGGGACCAGCACGGCCGGCTGCTGCGCACGAACGACGCCCTCTGCAGGCTGCTGGGCCGCCCCGCCTCCGGGCGCACCGCTGCCTCCCCCGCTGTCGCCGTCGCCGCGCGCCGGCGCTTCGCGGTTCCTAGGGTTGAACCATGCCCTCCAGCGAACGCGGGCCCGCGCCCGCCGCCACCCCCGCCCCCAAGGCCTACCCCGGCGAGCAGGTCACCGTCACCTACGAGATCCGGCGGTGTCTGCACGCCGCCGAGTGCGTGCGCGGGCTGCCCACCGTGTTCGACCTGGCCCAGCAGCCGTGGGTGCAGCCCGACGGGGACGATCCCGAGCGGGTCGCCGAGGTGATCCGCCGCTGTCCCTCCGGCGCCCTGCAGTACCTGCTCGCCGACGGCCCGGCCGAGGAGCCCGACCGGCCGACCAGCGTCGTACGGTCGCCCGCCGGTCAGCTCGTGCTGCGCGGGGACCTGAGCGTGGCCACCCCGGACGGAGCAGTGCGCCGGGAGACCCGGGTCATGCTTTGCGCCTGTGGAGTGAGCGGGAACCAGCCGTACTGCGACCACTCCGGACCCTGCGGACAGGCCTGATGTCCCCGCCCCTCCGTCACCCTGTGCGATCACACGGGCGGGTTCCGGCCACTCGGTGACACAACTCACTCCACCCCGTGTGCACCGCTTCCCCGAATCCGGCGTCTATCCCGTTGCCGGGCCCCACCCCATGGCCCGACAAGCGATCCGCCGCAAGGGAGCGAGCCTTGATCACTGTCATCGAGCAGGCCGTGCAGGCCCGACTGGTTGCCACCGCGCCGAAGGTCGACACCATCCCGGTCACGTTCTGCTACGACCGGTCGGATCCCTTCGCCGTCCGCATGGCCTTCCCCGCGCCCGCCACCCTGGAGGGCGTCGAGGTCTCGTGGACCTTCTCGCGCGAGCTGCTGGAAGCCGGGCTGGACCGGCCGGCCGGCTGCGGGGACGTCCGCGTGCGCCCGTACGACGCCGACCGGACCACCGTCGAGTTCCACGCCCCCGAGGGCGTCGCCATCGTGCTCATGCTGACGGCCGAACTGCACCGCTTCCTGGAACGAGCCTCGACCGTCGTGCCGCCGGGCCTGGAGCACCTGTACCTCGACATGGACCAGAGCCTGGCCGCGCTGATGCGCGACTCCTGCTGAGCCGCCCGGACACCGCTCCCTAATTCGCTTGCGGGCGGCTCCGGCCGTCCGTAGCTTCGAAGACGCCCCACCGTCGTCGAAACGGAGCAGGACATTGGACTACTGAGGTCCGAGACACCGATCACCGTCGCCTTCACCACTGTCGTCACCGTCCCCACGGTGGCCGCCGACGGTCCGGTCCGCTGTCTCACCACGTTGCACGCACCATTCACGCAACCTGGAGGCCTCCATGAGTCCTGCTCCTTCTTTCGTCACCTGCTGCGACCTGTCCTTCGACTGGCCCGACGGAACCCCCGTCTTCGACGGTTTCCAGCTGTCCCTAGGCCCCGGCCGTACCGGCCTGATCGGCGTCAACGGCTGCGGGAAGTCCACGCTCCTGAAGCTCATCACCGGTGAACTGACGCCTTCGGGCGGAGAGTTGACCGTCGCCGGCACGATCGGCCACCTCCCGCAGTCCGTCACCTTCGACACCGGCCTGCGGGTGGACGAGGCCCTCGGCGTCCACGTCGCCCGGGCCGCCCTGCTCGCCATCGAGGCGGGCGAGGCCACCGAGGCCAACTTCGCGGCCGTCGGCGACGACTGGGACGTGGAGGAGCGGGCCCTGGCCACGCTCGACCAGCTCGGTCTGGCCCGGATCGGACTGGACCGCACCGTCGGCGAACTGTCCGGCGGAGAATGCGTGCTGCTCCGGCTGGCCGCCCTGCTGCTGGCCCGGCCGGACGTCCTGCTGCTGGACGAACCGACCAACAACCTCGACCTGCGGGCCCGCCGCCGGCTGTACGCGGCGGTGGAATCCTGGCCCGGGGTGATGCTCCTGGTCAGCCACGACCGGGAGCTGCTGGAGCGGGTCGACCAGATCGCCGATCTGCGCGACGGCGAAGTGCGCTGGTACGGGGGCAACTTCACCGACTACGAGGCGCTGGTCGCGGCCGAGCAGGAGGCGGCCGAGCGGATGGTCCGGGTCGCGCAGGCCGACGTACAGCGCCAGAAGCGCGAACTGTCCGATTCACAGCTCAAGTTGGCCCGGCGCAAGCGGTACGGCCAGAAGATGAACGACACCAAGCGCGAGCCGAAGATCGTCATGGGCGCCCGCAAGCGCGCGGCCCAGGAGTCGGCCGGCAAGGACCGCGTCATGCACGCGCAGAAGCTGGCGCAGGCCAAGGAACGCCTCGACCAGGCGGCCCTGGCGGTACGGGACGACGCCGAGATCCGGATCAAGCTCCCCGCCACCCAGGTGCCGCCCGGCCGCCGCGTGCTCACGTCGAGCGGGCTGCGGCTGGTCCACGGGGGCTCGGTGCCGGGCGAGTGGGAGCTGCGCGGTCCGGAGCGGATCGCCCTGGTGGGCCGCAACGGCTCGGGCAAGACCACGCTGCTCAGGACGCTCGCCGGGGAACTGGCGGCGGAGTCGGGCGAGTCGGTGACGCACGTGCCGACGCGGTTCCTGCCGCAGCGCCTCGACGTACTGGACGACGACCGCTCGGTGGTGGAGAACGTGGCACGGTTCGCGCCGCACGCCACGGACAACCTGATCCGGGCACGCCTCGCGCACTTCCTGTTCCGGGGCGCGCGGGCGGACCGGCCGGCCGGCACCCTGTCGGGCGGCGAGCGGTTCCGGGCGGCGCTGGCGGCCCTGCTGCTGGCGGAGCCGGCTCCCCAGCTGCTCATGCTGGACGAGCCGACGAACAACCTGGACCTGGCGAGCGTGGGCCAGTTGACGGAGGCGCTCGCCTCGTACGAGGGGGCGCTCGTGGTGGCCAGCCACGACGTGCCGTTCCTGCGGTCGATCGCCGTCACGCGGTGGCTTCTGCTCGACGGCGAACTGCGCCCGACCACGGCCGAGGAGGTCCTGGAGTCCCTGTGAGCGGAGGTCCGGGCTAGCGCGGCAGCGGGAGTAAGGCCCAGGACTTCGTACCGCCCATGGGGGTGAGGACGGGGGTGAGACCCCAGTCCCCGCCGCACGCCTCGACGACCGCGGAGAGCAGCCACATCCCGCGGCTGCGCCGGCTCCGGCACTCCTCGCTCGCCTCGGGCGAGGAGTGCGCGGGGTGCTGGTCGTAGACGACGATGCGCAACGCGTCGAACTGCCAGCGGACTTTGAGCATCATCTCCTTGTCGGGCGTGAACCGATAGGCGCAGGCCACGAGTTCGGAGGCGGCGAGGGCCGCGGTGTCGCACAGGTCGGACAGCCCGTGCCGGGTGAGGAGTGACCGTACGGCGCCCCGCGCGCTGCCCGCGCAGTAGGCGCCGCCCGGCAGGCCTATGGAGTAGCTCAGCTGATCCGCCCCGGCCGGGGCCTGCCGCAACTCGTGGACCGATCGCAGGCCACGGAGAGTGCCCGTCATCGTGCTGCTCCAAGGTTCTGAATGCGTGACGTGTGGTCATACAAGACGTCGAGGTCGCCCCGTGTGAGACTTGCATTACCGACCGTAGCGCAAGGCGGTGCACAGTGCTACTACTTGTACGACGACTTGACGCTTTCTCATGTCATTTCCGGACTCGTGGGGGCATGCCGCCCGCCCCCGGCCGGAGGAGAGGGGACCCGTGCCACCGAGGAGTACGCCGACCGCGCGACAGCAGCGCCTGGGCTCCGAGCTGCGCAAACTCCGCGAGCAGTCGGGTATGACGGTCCAGCAGGCCGCGGCCCTCCTGGGGGTGGACCGCACCCGGATCCCCAACATCGAATCCGGCCGGATCGGCATCAGCGCCGAGCGTGTCCGCACCCTGGCCTTCAACTACGACTGCCCGGACACGGGGCTCGTGGACCTGCTCGCCTCCATGGCGCAGGAACGGGACAAGGGATGGTGGGAGCAGCACCGGGGGATGCTGCCGCCCGCGCTCCTGGACATCTGCGAACTGGAGCACCACTCCATCGAGTTGCACACCGCGGTGACCACGCACATACCGGGACTGCTGCAGACCGAGGCGCACGCGCGGGCCGTGTTCGACACCGCCGATCCGCCGCTGCCCGAACCCGACCTGCAGGCGCGCCTCGCCCTGCGGATGCACCGCCAGCAGGTGTTCGCGCGCGAGGCGCCCCCGCTGTACGAGGCGGTCGTCCACGAGGCGGCGCTGCGGATGCAGTTCGGCGGGCCCAAGGTGGCGCGGGCGCAGCTCGAGCACGTACTGGAGCAGTCCGAGCGGGCCCGTACGACGGTGCGCGTGATTCCGTTCACCGCCGGCGGCTTCCCCGGCGCCGGCCAGTCCTTCACGTACGCCGCCGCCACGATCGCCGAACTGGACACCGTCCAGCTGGACAGTTCGCACGGCTCGATGTTGCTGGATTCGCAGATGAAGCTGCTCCGCTACCGCGGGCTGCTGGAGCGGCTGCGCTCACTGGCGCTGCCGGCCACCGAGTCCCGCGATTTCGTCCACGCCATCGCGCGGAGCCTCTGACCCGCCGGCCGGCCGACCGACCACCTGACCGGATCCGATGAGGAGACGAGAGAACGACATGGGCACCACGACCGCACCCGCCACCACGATCGCCGCCGCGCAGGCGGCCACGGACATCGCCTGGGACGAGGCCTTCTGCAGCGAGGGCGCGAACTGTTTCCGCTTCGGGCGCGACACCGAGGGGATGGCGTACATCGGGACCACGGGGTCGACCACGTACGTGACCGACTCGATCGACGCCCTCCGCGCGCTGATCTCAGCCGTCAAGGCGGGAGCCGCGGACCACCTGCTGGCGTGACTTTATCGCTCCGATACCGCGCCGGACCCCCTTCAAACTGCATAGATAACCGGATGTAACCGGACAGATGCCCGGGTGGGGCTTGGCTGGTCTTGATGTCGCGCTTAACCTACGACTCCGTAGGCTACGGAACCGTAGGTAATTCGCTTTGCACTCAGGAGTACCCGTGACGATCACCTCTCCCCACCTCGGCAGCTCGGAGGCGTGGACCGACGCCAAGCTGCTGTTCGCGCTGGAAGAGGTGGTCGAGCAGGAACTCAACCGCCATCTGAAGGTCACCAAGGACTGGATGCCCCACGAGTACGTCCCGTGGAGCGACGGCCGCAACTTCCCCGGCTTCTTCGAGGACGGCGAGGCCTGGGACCCGCAGCAGTCGAAGGTCACCGAGATCGGCAAGATCGCGCTCGTCGTGAACCTGCTGACCGAGGACAACCTCCCCAGCTACCACCACGAGATCGCGACGCTTTTCGGCCGCAACGGCGCCTGGGGCACCTGGGTGCACCGCTGGACCGCCGAGGAGGGCCGCCACGGCATCGTGATGCGCGACTACCTGCTGGCCTCGCGCGCCGTGGACCCGGACAAGCTGGAAGCATTCCGGATGCAGCACATGTCGGAGGGCTTCGAGTCCGACAACCGCCACTCGATGCTGCACTCCGTGGCGTACGTGGCCTTCCAGGAGCTCGCGACCCGCATCTCGCACCGCAACACCGGCCACCAGTCCGGTGACCCGGTCTGCGACCGCATGCTGGCCCGCATCGCGCAGGACGAGAACCTGCACATGATCTTCTACCGCAACCTGCTGGGCGCGGCCTTCGAGATCGCCCCGGACCTCACCATGCAGGCCGTACGGGACGTCGTGGTCAACTTCCGGATGCCCGGACACGGCATGCCCGGCTTCGAGCGGATGGCCGCGCAGATGGCGATCGGCGGGGTCTACAACCTGCGGATCCACCACGACGACGTGCTGAGCCCCGTGATCCGCTTCCTGAAGATCATGGAGATCGACGGTCTCGGCCCCGAGGGCCGGCAGGCCCAGGAGGAGCTCGGGCTCTTCATGAACGGCCTGGACTCCGAGGCCCGCAAGTTCGACGAGCGCCTGGCCGCCCGCGCGGCGCGCATCGCGGCCCGCAAGGCCTGACCGGTTTCCGCTCCCTCGGGCGGGTGACGACGATTGCCCTGGCAGAGCCCCGCTCTGCCAGGGTTTCGCGTCATGACGTCGCTCGAGGTCGAGATCGACCAGCTGACCCGCCTCACCCACGCCCTGGACACCTCCCTGGCCGCCCTGCGGGAGGCCCGGCGCGAGCTGGACCACGTACGGGCCGACCAGCTGGGCACGGCGGACCTCGACGCGGCGTGCGACGGCTTCCAGGAAAGATGGGGCCACGGCACCAAGGAGCTCGCCGGGCGGATCAAGACGGTGCGCGAGGGCGTGCGCCGCAGCGCGGCCGAGTACGCGGAGCTCGACGAGGCCATCCGCGCGGCCTTCCGGCAGGCGGCGCACCCCCGTGGCTGACTCCCCCGCCCTCGGCTTCGACCCGGCCCCCGGCGATCCGGCGACCGCCCTGGCCCTGGGCAAGAGGCTCGGCTCCTCGGCGAACTCCCTCGCGGAGACCGCCCGCGTCATCGACGCCCTGGTCGCCCACAGCCCGGCCTGGCAGGGCGAGGCCGCGACCGCCTTCCGCGCCTCGCTGTCGCGGGAGCTGCCCCGCCTCCTGCACGCGGCCCACACCTCGCTGGCCGAGGCCGCCCGCGGGCTGACCGGCTGGCACGACACCCTGGTCGCCCACCGGACCCTCGCCTCCGACTACGAGGCCCGGGCCGCCGCGGCCACCACCGATGAAGCCCTGGCCGACGTACGCCGCCTCGCCCGCGAGCTGGCCTCGGAGCACTCGGCGGCGGCCCGCAGGGTGGCAGGCACCCTGAGCTCGACGGCGCAGCGGCTGGCGCCGAAGGAGCCGGGGATGCTGGAATCCCTCTGGAACAAGATCACCGACGATCCGGGGGACGCGCTCTCGAACGCGGCCGCGGTCCTGGGGGCCGTCGGCGCGGGACTCGCCGTCTTCTGCCCGCCGGCCGGCATGGCGGTCATGCTGGTCGCGGGCGGGCTGTCACTGGCGGCCCTGACCACGCACCTCGCCGACCCCAAGTTCCGCAAACCGCTGGCGGACGGCTTCACCCGGGGCAAGTTCGACGCCGCCTTCTGGAAGAACGGCGTGACCCTGCTCGGCGACGGCCTGGGCTCCGTCCCGGGCGTGGCCGCCGTCGCCTCGGGCGCGAAGGCCGGCACCCTCGCGGCCCGCGCGGCCATGGCCGTACCCGAGGCGAGCGGCCTCGCGGGCCTCTCCCCGGGTGCGGGCGCCTTCGCCCGCACCACGTGGAGCACGGCGGACGAACTGCGGAAGGTGGAGAGCCCCCTCACCGCCTGGGCACTGCGGTCCTCGACGCCGGAGGCCCGCGAGCAGGTGGGCGTGGCCGTGGCGGCGACGGGAGCGGTGACGGCCGCGGTCGGCTACGTCACCGACGACGAGACGGCCGAGAAGGGTGCCACGGCGGTGGACGGCACCCGCGCCGTCCTGGACGACGCGCCCTCCACCGTCGCGAGGTCGGCCCGCTTCTGGTCGGTGGTGCGGTGATGACCGGCGCCCTTCCCCCCGTCTGGTTCCGGCTCCCCCCGGGGTTCCACGACATCGGCCGGGCCGACCGGGCCGCGCTGAACGAGGTCGCCGAAGCCCTGGGCGTCCCGGAGGCCGGACGGCAGCTCGCACGGCTGATGGACGGCCTCGACGCGCTCGCCGGGCACCACGTGGTCCACACCTCGATCGGCCTGCACCCCGACGAACCCGAGGGCCTGTCGGCCTCGTTGTTCTCGCTGGCCGTCCTGCGGGCCGGGCACCCGAACCCCCGGGTGAGCGTGGCCCGCGCGGCCCTGGCCGTCGCCGGCTCCGCCCTGTGGAGCGGCTCGACGCGGCGGTTCGTCGACCTGGCCTCGGAGCTTCCGTGCGCGCTCGTCGCCGGGGTGATCTCCGTACCCGGGGTCGAGCGGGGTCTGTTCCAGGCCCGGGCCGTCACGGTGCATCCGGAGGGGCGGCACGTCCTCGTCCTCGACCTGACCAGTGCGGCGACCGGTCACGCCGAGGCGTACACGACGATCCTGGAGGCGGTCACCCACACGATCGCCTTCCAGGATCCGAGCCCGGGCCCCCGTCCGCCGGGCGCGGCCGGGACCTCGCGCGTGCTGGAGCTGCTGTGACTCCCGCCGTCCGTGGCCGGTGCGGGGGCAGGGTCGGTGGGCAGGGGTCAGGGGCGGCGGTTGCGCAGGGCCTGCCGCTCGGCTTCCGACATCCCGCCCCAGACACCGAAGCGCTCGTCGTTCGCCAGGGCGTACTCCAGGCAGGCCTTCCGGCCCTCGCAGGCACCGCACAGCCGCTTCGCGTCGCGCAACGAGGAGCCGGGCTCCGGGAAGAAGAAGCCCGGGCCCGTCTGGGCGCAGAGGGCGAGCTCGTACCAGGCGGCGGTCCCGGTGGCGGTGGCGGTAGCGGTGGTGTTCATCGACATGCCCCAGAGCCTCTCGGGCGGCGATGGACGTCCGATCAACGCCTGATCAACAACCGCTCGATTCCTGCCCGCCCGACAGAGTGAACGACCGTACGTTCGATGAGTTCGGTACGATGGGGGCATGGCAGACGGACGCGTGGAGCGCGGCAACCAGACGCGGCGGACGGTCCTGGAACGGACGATGGGCATCGCCTCGGTGGACGGCCTCGAAGGCCTGTCCCTGGGGAAGATCGCCACGGACCTCGGGCTGAGCAAGAGCGGCGTGTTCGCCCTCTTCGGCTCCAAGGAGGAGCTGCAGCTCGCCACCGTGCAGGCCGCCCGGACCGTCTTCGTCGACGAGGTCGTGCGGCCCGTGCGCGACGAGCCGGCCGGCCTCGCCAAGGTGTGGCGGCTGTGCGAGAGCTGGCTCGGCTACTCCGGGCGCCGGGTCTTCCCCGGCGGCTGCTTCTTCTACTCCGTCGCCGCCGAGTTCGACTCGCGCCCCGGGCCCGTCCACGACGAGGTCGCAAGGATCCGCGGCGAGTGGACGCGCTATCTGGAGCGGCTGCTGGACGAGGCCCGGCTGGCGGGCGGGTTCCGCGAGCCGGCCGACCGGGCGGACGTGGAGCAGCTCGCCTTCGAGATCATCGCGATGATGGAGCTGGCCAACGCGCAGTCCGTGCTGCACGGGAACACCGTGGACTACGAGCGGGCCGCCCGGGGCATCCTGGCCCGGCTGCGCGCGGCGACGGCCGCCCCGGAGGAACTCCCGGAGCGGCCGCCCGCCGTCGATTTCGAGGCCGCCGCGTTCTCGTCGGCGGACGCCCCGGCCGTCAGACTGCCGGGCTAGGCCCGGCCGCCGGGCCGCATCGTGCAGCCCGCGACCGCCGAGCCCAGCGCGGTGAGTGCGGTGAGCAGGAAGACCCCGCGCCAGTGGTCCCCCGTGCCGGTCCCGGCCCCGGTGAGCAGGGCGGCCGTGGCGGCGACACCGAGTGCGCCGCCCAACTGCCGGGCCGTCATGAGCAGTCCGGTGCCCGCCGCGAAGCGCTGCGGCGGCAGGCCGGCCGAAGCCACGGTGGAGAGCGCCGTCACCACGACTCCGATGCCGAGACCGCCGAGCAGCCCGGCCGGCAGGAAGATCTGGGCGTACGAGGTCGAGTCCCCGGCCCAGCCCCACAGCAGCAGGGCGTTGGCCGCGAAGAGCAGCGATCCCACGGTGACGGCCGCCCATTGGAGCCGGGCGGGGACCCTGCGGCCGACGACGAGCGCGCCGGCCATGGCGAGTACCGCGCCCGGTGTGACGCCGAACCCGGCTTGCAGGACCGAGTAGTTCCAGCGGTCGATGAGGTAGGACGGCCCGGTCAGCAGCCACGCGTACATGGCTCCGCCGAAGAGCAGGGCTCCGATGTTGGCCCGGGCGAAGAGCCGGTCGCGCCACAGGTCCCGGTCGACGGCCGGGGCGGGATGACTGCGCGAGCGGTGCAGCGCCAGGACCCCGGACAGGGCGCCGCAGATGACGAGGACCAGCACCTTCGGGTCGGTCCAGCCCCATTCCGAGCCCTGGGAGAGCCCGGCCACCACGGCTCCGATGCCGGCCGCGAGGGCGACCGTACCGACGGGGTCGGGGAGCCGGCGGCCGGTGCGCGGCTCCCGGGGGATCACGCGGGCGGCGGCGAAGCAGACCGCGAGGCCGAGGGGGACGTTGACGAGGAAGATCGCACGCCAGTCCCACCACTCGACGAGCAGCCCGCCGACGCTCGGGCCGATGGCGGCGGCCAGACCGCCCGCCGCCGACCATGCGCCGAGGGCCGCGGCCCGCCGGGCGGGCGGGGTGTGGGCGAGTACGAGGCCCAGCGCGGCCGGGATCATCCCCGCGGCGGCGGCCCCCTGGAGCGCGCGGGCCACGATCAGCAGACCGGCGGTGGGGGCCGCGCTGGCGGCGAGCGAGGTGAGGGTGAAGGCGAAGGCCGAGCCGAGGAAGAGGGTGCGCCGGCCCAGGGTGTCCGCGAGCCGGCCGGCCGCGGTGAGCAGGGCGGCGAACAGTACGGCGTAGGCGCTGACCACCCAGGTCAGCCGGGCCGGCGACACCTCGGGGAAGGCCCGGCGCAGGTCGGGGAAGGCGACGTTGACGACGGTGGCGTCGAGGAAGGCGAGGAAGGTGACGGCACTGGCGAGCCCGAGCACCTGCCCGGCCCCGGGCGCCGGCACGGCGGCGGCCGGGGCGGGGACGGAGCCGGCTTCGGACCGGGTGGCGGTCATCGCCCGGCCGCCGAAACCCCGGCGGGCGCCGCGGCGGGGGCACCGGCCCGGGCACGGCTCCCGGCCCGGGCGTCGGCGACGGCTTCGGCCCCGGCGTCGGCGACGGCTTCGGCCCCGGCGTCGGCGCGGGCCCCCGCCCCCGCCCCCGCGAGGAACTCGCCCGCGGTCGCGATGATTTCGGGGTCTCCGAGGATCCGGCGGTGGCCGAGCCCGCTGGTCTCGATCAGGCGGGCCCGCTCCCCGTAGGCCGCGGCGATGCCGCGGGACTGGGAGGGGGCCGAGGTGTCATCGTCGGCGTCGTGGACGAGCAGGATGTCCGCGGGGACCTCCTCGGGGTGGTGGCAGACGTCGAAGCGCGGCCAGACATCGGGCTCGTCCGGGAAGAGCCGGCGCTGGACATGGCGCCGCAGGGCGTCCTCGACCGCTTGGTTCACCCCCGCGTTGGCGCGGAACCGCTCGGCGAGGAAGTCGAAGTCGGCGATGGCGCCGATGCCGACGATCCGGTCGGCCCGGATGCCGTCCCGCAGGGCGAAGAAGGTGGACACGACGCCGAACGAGTGGGCCAGGACGCCGGAGAAGTCCCCGTACTGCGCGTGCAGCCGGCGGATGATCTCGCGCTGCCGCAGGATCGTGGTGGCCCGGCCGCCGGACTCGCCGTGGCCGGGGGCGTCGAAGGAGACGACCGTCCGCCCCTGGGCGCGCAGCGCCTCGACGAAGCCGGCGAACCGCGAGGCACGCGATGTCCAGCCGTGCACGATCAGGACGGGCCGGCCGCCGTCGCCCCAGCGGTAGGTGGTGACGGGTATCCCGTCCACGACGAGCCGGCCGGTCACGGCCCCGGCCATGACCTCCGCTTCCCCCGCCCGCACCTTGGGCCGCCCGAGCGGCCGCACGAACAGCGCGAACGCCACCCGCCCGACGGGGCCCGGGGCGACCCGGGCGGTGATGTTGAGGGTCGTGCTCAGGAGTGAAGCCATGGGATGCATGCCCGGTTCTCCGGATCTCCTCAGAGTGGCCAGATGAATGGCGAAGTCAGGATGATGAAGAGATATTAGCACGATCGTTCGTGTTCTTTTGAGAGAGGATCGCGCCCCGGGTGCGGCGGGCGGCCCGCAGGAGCCCCTCGTCCAGCCGCATCTCACCGTCCGGGGTGGAGTCGTTGACGGGGATGCGCGTGCGGCGTTCGATCAGCGCCGTCACGGACGGCAGCGCGGGCAGGGCCTCGGGGCCCATTCGGGCGAGCCCATCGAGGTAGTGCTCCCCGATCGCGTAGTCGTCGAGGTACGGGGTCATGAGGCCGAGGATCCGGGGCAGGGCCGGCGGTCCCGCGTGCCGGAGCCAGAGCGGGGCGCACAGCGCCTGCATGCGGCCCGGCCGGGCGAAGGTCAGGTTGTACAGCTGCGCGGCCTGCCGGAAGGTCAGCGGCCCCTCGTCCAGCAGGGCGCCGAAGACCTCCGGGGCGTCGCGGAGCCGGCCGATCCCCACGGGCTTGGCCGCCAGGAGCTCGGCGGCGGACCCCGCGTCGTACGACCGGGTGCCGGCGTGCCTCGGCGCGCGGGCCCTCGGGTACGGGGGGAACCCGATCTCCGCCAGCAGACCGCCGTGTTCGCGCATCGCCCGCTCCGAGATCGACGCCGTGGTGAGGGCGTCGGCCACGGCCGGGCTGATCTCGCGGCCGCGGTGGCGCACGAGCAGGGGCAGCAGCTCGACCGGCGCCGCCCGCCAGGCGTGACAGGCCGCGCGGGCGAGTTGGGCCCCGATGTCCCGGGTCGCGGGGGCGGTCAGGAGCCGGGCCGCCGTTTCGTACGCGTGCCGCTCTCGGTCCGGCGCGGACAGCACTCGCCCCCACCGCTCACCCGCGTCCGCGAGATG
Source organism: Streptomyces sp. NPDC054956 (assembly GCF_053609185.1). Lineage (NCBI taxonomy): Bacteria > Bacillati > Actinomycetota > Actinomycetes > Kitasatosporales > Streptomycetaceae > Streptomyces > Streptomyces sp. NPDC054956. Next base: position 12,585 of record NZ_JBSGXB010000045.1, read on the forward strand.
GATCGCCGCTTCCCGGGCGTCGGCGAGCAGTGCCGCGTCGAGCTCCGGACGGCACTCGGGAGCAGCCGTCCTCAGCGTCGCCAGGTGGGCGAGGAAGCGTACGGACGCGAGGGGGTCGTCGCGCAGGTGGGCCACGTCGTCGCGGAGGCAGTCGGCGATGACGGTGCGCACCGCCGGGTCGGTGAGGTGGCCCAGCACGGCGAGGGCGAGGTCGCCTCGGCCGGCCCGTACGAGGAGCTGCGCGGCCAGGAGTCGTACCGGCTCGTGGGGGTCGCCGAGCCGGAGCAGTGCGGCATCGGCCGCCTCGGGCCAGGGCCCGCCCCCATGAGCCAGGCTCAGGAGGAGGTCGAAGGCCTCGACGCGGACGGCGGAGTCGGCCGAGCGGGCGAGCCCGAGCAGGCGGACGGCCTCGGGCGAGGAGCGGTCGGCTCGCACGGCGTTCAGCAGGGCGATGCGCGAGGGGTGGGCGGGCGTGTTGGCGTCGCCAGAGGCGACCGCCTCGTCCAGCCACTTCACGGTGCGGGGCGGTGGCCGCCCTTCCGTACGCGGGATTCGGTCATGCGGCCGATCATGCCACGGCCGGCGCCGGCGCCCCCGGCCATTTCCGGCGACGCACGCCGTACGGGCATCCCCGGGCGCCCCGACAACGCGGCGCGGCGCGGCGCGGTACCGGGCGGCGCGCGTCGCGGGCCCGGCAAGATCCGGAAGAGACGGCCTAGTCCTCGTGCTTGGCGCGGCTCGGCTGGACCCGCTTCGGCTCCCCCGGCATCTTCGGGTAGTCCGGGGGGTACGGCATGTCGCCGAGGCCGTGGTCGTGCTCGTGGCGGTCCGCCAGCTCCAGGGCGGCGTCCAGGGCGAAGGCGTGCTCGTCCATGTCCGCGTGCAGATCGCCCAGTTCCGCGAAGCGCGCCGGCATCGTCACGATGTCGAAGTCGCGCGGCTCCGCCGAGTCCAGCTCGTCCCAGCGCAGCGGTGCGGAGACCGGGGCGTGCGGGCGCGGCCGGATGGAGTAGGCCGAGGCGATCGTGCGGTCGCGCGCCGTCTGGTTGTAGTCGACGAAGATCCGCTCGCCGCGCTCCTCCTTCCACCAGGCGGTGGTGACCTTCCCCGGCATGCGTCGCTCCAGGTCCCGGCCGATGGCGATGGCGCACCTGCGGACCTCCGTGAAGGTCCAGCGGGGTGCGATCGGCACGAACACGTGCAGTCCGCGCCCGCCCGAGGTCTTGGGCCAGCCGCGCAGGCCCAGATCCTCCAGCAGCTCGCGCAGTTCGTGGGCGACCACGACCGCGTGGTGGTAGTCGGTGCCCGGCTGCGGGTCCAGGTCGATGCGCAGTTCGTCGGGGCGGTCGGTGTCGTCCCGGCGCACCGGCCAGGGGTGGAAGGTGAGGCAGCCCAGATTGGCGGCCCACAGGACGGCGGCCGGCTCGGTCGGGCAGATCTCGTCGGCGGTACGGCCGCTCGGGAAGGCGATGTGGGCGGTGGGAATCCAGTCGGGCAGGTTCTTCGGGGCCCGTTTCTGGAAGAAGGACTCGCCCTCCACCCCGTCCGGGAACCGCTCCAGGGTGGTGGGACGGTTGCGCAGGGCCCGGGTGATCCCGTCCGCGACGGCCAGGTAGTAGGCGGCCACGTCCCCCTTGGTGAGGCCGCGTTCCGGGAAGTACACCTTGTCGGGGCTGGACAGCCTGACCGTCCGGCCGCCCGCCTCCAGCTCGATCGCCTTGCCCGCAGCACCCATGTGCGCCACGGTAGGCGGGCCCGGCCGGGCCCGCACACCGAGCACGTCCGGGCGTACCACCGCAGAATCGGAGACATGGATCTGCCGGTGATGCCACCTGTGAAGCCGATGCTCGCCAAGTCCGTCTCGAAGATCCCGCCGGGCATGCAGTACGAGGCCAAGTGGGACGGCTTCCGCGCGATCGTCCACCGCGACGGGGCCGAGATCGAGATCGGCAGCCGTACGGGCAAGAGCCTGACCAGGTACTTCCCCGAGCTGGTGACCGCGCTCAAGGCCAATCTGCCGGAGCGCTGTGTGGTCGACGGCGAGATCGTCCTCATCCATGGCGCGCGTCTGGACTTCGACCGGCTCAGCGAGCGGATCCACCCCGCTGCCTCCCGCGTGAAGATGCTCGCCGAGACGACCCCGGCCGGCTTCGTCGCCTTCGATCTGCTCGCGCTCGGCGACGAGTCCCTCCTGGAACGGCCGCTCTCCGAACGCCGCTCCGCGCTGACCCGTGTCCTGTCCACTGCCCGGCCCCCCGTCCACCTCGCGCCCGCGACCACCGACCCCGCGCTCGCGCAGGAGTGGTTCGAGCGGTTCGAGGGCGCCGGACTCGACGGGGTCGTCGCCAAACCCCTCGATCTCCCCTACCGGCCGGACGCCCGCCTCATGTTCAAGATCAAGCACGAGCGTACGGCCGACGTCGTCATCGCGGGTTTCCGTTTCCACAAGAGCGGTCCGATTGTCGGATCGCTGCTCCTGGGGCTGTACGACGCCGCCGGCACCCTCCAGCACGTGGGCGTCTGCGCCGCCTTCCCGATGAAGCGCCGGGCCGAACTGGTGGAGGAACTCGAACTCCTCCGGATGCCCGACCCGGAGGGCCACCCGTGGGCCGCCTGGGCCGAGGAGGCCGCCCACGAGAGCGCCCGGCTCCCCGGCGCGCAGAGCCGCTGGACGGGGAAGAAGGACCTCTCCTGGGTGCCCCTGCGCCCCGAGTGGGTCTGCGAAGTCGCGTACGACCACATGGAGGGCGACCGGTTCCGGCACACCGCGCAGTTCCGTCGCATGCGGCCCGACCGGGCACCGGAGAGCTGTACGTACGCCCAGCTGGAGGAGGTGGCGAGCTACGACCTGGACGAAGTCCTCGGCTTGAAGGACACGTAGACACGCCCGGTTTCCCGTTCTCTCAACCGTGATCCCTTGACCCTGGTGACTCTGGCTCGGGAGCATCGAACGCGGCACTTCCACCGCGCGGGAGAGGGGAACCGGAAGCCATGAAGGTGACCAAGCTGATCAGCACCTGTGACCTCAAGGACTGCCCGACGATCTACGCGACCGACAGGGGCACGTTCCTCGTCCAGGGTGAGACGCCCACCGACCACGGACTCGAGATTCCCGATCACGAAACCCTCGTCGAGATCCCCGTCGAGCTGATCAAGAAGGCCATTGCCGATGGCCTCATCCAGCACCCTCGCCGAACTCTTCGAGCGGTTCCAGCACGAGGCGTTCCGCCTGGAGACCTTCGACGACTACAGCGACTCGGGGAACGTCGATGCCTACCGAGCCTTCCAGGCTGGTCAGGAGCAGCCGGAGGGCTACAACGCCGGATGGATCGAAGAACTCCGGGGCCTCGCCCACGAGGGTAAGCGGGTGTACCGCGTGCACGTCCTCAAGCGGCCCCTCACGGAGTACCTCCGCTTCGAACTGGGCTGGGGCTACCGGACGAACATGACCGGCGGCGAGGAGTTCTTCATCCTCGACGTGACGGACGCACCGAACCCTCTGGAAGCCGCCCCGGACTTCTGGCTCTTCGACTCCAAGGACACGGCCGTCATGCGGTACGACGACGCCGGGGGGGGACCTCGGGGCCGCGCTACGGGCACTGCGGGAGGCATCCGGCTGCCCCCCGCAGGCATCTGAGGGACCGTCATTTCGAGTGTCGGACGACAGGGTGTACGCGGCCTCACGCGAACCCGTCTCTTCGCAATCGAAGATCGGGGCAACACTCCGCGACCACCCCCCAAGATCTGCGCCAGAACCGAGAAGTGGCATCCGGCGGACGTGGGTCAAGTGGCTCAATGAATGTGCATCTATGGCCAATTGACGCCCATGGCGCCATGCTAAAGATCACAATCGCTTCGTGGCCATGACATCTTTCCGATCTCCCCCATAGGGTCTCTGGCGACACCAACACACCCATGGGGGAAACATGAACAAGTTGCGTGCGATCCTCACGACCCTGGCGGTCTCCGTCGGCCTGCTCATCCTGTCGCCCGCGGCGCCGGCCCAGGCCGCTGCGATGGCCTCGGGCTCTTCCCTGTGCAGCGGAAGCCTGGTCGCCTATCAGCAGATGGGCACCTATCACAAGGTTGAGGTCTACTGGAACAGCTCGACCCAGAAGAACTGTGCCGTCCTGCTTACGAGCTACGGGACGAAGCACCCGATGAACGTCTCCATCCAGCGCTGCACCGAGACCAACCCCGCGAAGTACTGCACGCCCGACCTCGCTTCGGGTGCGTACTCCGAGAACTCTGGCAACTTCGGTGAGTACGCCGGGCCTGTCGTCGTGTACACGGGGAACAAGTGCATCCGCGTCTTCGCGTACGCCTCGATCGGCAGCAGCAGCTGGGGTGCCGACTCGGCCAGCCTGCGAGGCGGCAACCAGGCCGCTTTCTGCTGATCGCCGCACAACTCGAATGGGAGGGCCGGCCTGTCCGGCCCTCCTTTCCCTTTCTGCCCGTCCAGGGCCCGGAAACACGGCCCTGGAGGACGCCCTGCTCGCCGTACGCGAGCAGTTCGACGCCTGATACGGCCGACGAGGCCCGGTCCGAAAACCTCGACGTTCGATTGCGAGGGGACGGTTCGCGTGAGGCCGCGTACGCCTTTCCGTCTGACCGTCGGAAGTGACGCCCTCTCAGGTGGGCTTGATCCGCTTTGACGGACACGGTTGGTGTGTTGGTCAGGCCGCGAGGGCGGTCTCGTATTCGGCGGGGCCCCGGTAGCCGAGGCTGCTGTGGAGCCGGCGCAAGTTGTACCAGCTCTCGATCCACTCGAATATCGCGGTGCGTGCGGCAGCCCGGCTGGGCCAGGGGCGGCTGTCGCCCAGTCGTTCTTGAGGGTGGAGAAGAACGATTCTGCGAGGGCGTAGCCCCCACACTGGCCAGTACGTCCGACCGACAGGCGAACACTGAACTCTCCTGCAAGGGCGGCGAGTTCACGGCTGGTGTATTGGCGGCCGCGGTCGGAGTGAAAGATCACCGACCTGGCCGGGCGGCGGGTGCGGCAGGCCGCGGTGAGGGCGTCGGCGACGAGCTCGGTTCGCAGGTGGTCGGCCGTCGCCCAGCCGACAACGCGGCGGGAGGCGATGTCGATGACGGCGGCGAGGTAGAGCCAGCCTTCCTCGGTGGCGATGCAGGAGACGTCCCCGCACCACCGGGTGTCGAGGGCTGCCGGGTCGGGCTGGAAGTTGCGAAGGACCAGGTCAGGGCGGGTGGCAGCGTGCGGGTCGGGGATAGTGGTGCGGTGCCGGCGCCTTCGGGTGCGGCCGGTGAGTCCGGCCTGCCGCATTAGCCGTGCGATCCGGCGGAGGCCGCATCCGGTGCCTTCGCGCTGCAGGGGCGGCGTGGACGCGCGGGGCACCGTAGGTGCCGCGGGACCGCTGGTGGACGGCTGTGATCTGCTCGGTCAGCTCGGTGTCCCGCATGGCCCGGGGGCCAGGGTGTCGCGTTTCTCCCGCCGCAGTGCGCCAGTTCGTCACGTTCACTGCTGGTCAGGCCGTCCCGTTCGCCGGCGTCGACCTGCTTCACGCAGCTCCGCACCGCTGTCTCGGTCAGCTCGAAATCCCCGGCGACCTGGCCAATCGAGCGATCGCCCCGACTGGCGCCCCGTTGTAGCCGGTGGCGGCTACACGCTTGTCCGGCCTGACGAGGACGGCCCCGATGCGGGGCCGGACGCAGCCCCCTCGGGCTGACACCACCTCAGCGATGCCTGCGAAGTACGGATCCCAATCGGGTCGTTGACCGTGGTTGATGCTCTGTACCCCTTCTGAGCCGGCTGTTTTCGGATGAGGCAGGCAGTGAGTGCAGCTCTCAGTCCCGGCAACGCGCAGAGACGAGAGGCCCGCCGTGCAGTACCGCAGCACCTGAGTTTCGGAGTTCATTTCCCCGATCTCAACGCATACTCCACGAACGACCACGTTCAAGGGGGCACGGCCTAGCGGGCGCCGTGTTTGACAGGGAACACACCTGTCTTCGTTGAGGTCGGCTCTCCCCTAGCGGGGGTGTCGCCCATCGAGGACGCACGCCATATACCGCTGAGAGGACGATGTGAACCCCACCACCGCGTTTGAGCTGATCCTCAACAACCCCACGACGCCCGCCGTGATCGGAATCGTGCTGCTCTTCGCCCTGCTGATCCTGGCGAGGCTCTACATGTTCCGCGTCGCCATGCGGGGCGCGAAGCCCGCCGACCGGCCCGCGATCATGCGCGCATACAAGAGCATGTGGCAGATGCGGAAGCCCCGCCAGTACTGAGCGCTGGCTCGAAGAAGCGGACGAGGCGGCCGCAGGCCTGCTCGCCCTTGATGACGCGCTTGCCGTTGTCGAGGGCGGGGCGGAAGCCCCGCGGTGGGACTTTGGTCCTGCGGCGTCCCAGGCTTGAAGGACACGTAGGCACGCCGGCGCCGAGTAGGTCTTGCGATGTACGGGAGCCCTTCGGAGGGGCTTCGTCGTGACCGCCGGGCACCATGATCGTTTGGTCGGGCATGAACGAAACCATGAAGCGTGTGCTCGTAGCGGTCGCCCTCGCAGGTGCCGCGCTGACCACGACCGGCGCGGCCCAGGCCGCCGAACCCCGTGAGCAGCTCTCCAGCTACCTGACTGCGCCGGGCGACGGCGTGTGGAGCGGGGAGGACCACGACTTCGTGCAGGCCGAGTGATCCAGGCCGCCGACCCTGCGAAACCCCGGGGCTACCCTCATGTTGGTAACCCCGGGCCAACCCGGACGGCCGGGGCGGGCCGTCAGCCCGTCGTGAGCTTCTCCCACTGGGCTCGGCTCGGGCCCGCGTCGTTCGGGACATAGTCGGGGCGGTCCGCGAGCCAGCGAGTCACCCGCGCCCTGATCTCCGGATCGGCGTAGGCGCGCTCCGGGGAGTCGGCCAGGTGCCGGACCCTGGCTCGCGTCCGCATCACCTCCGGGTCCTCCAGGGCGCACTCGAACAGGGCCGCCGCGTCGCGGGCCGCCGCCGAACGCCCGGCCCGGGTCGCGAACCGCTCCCCGATGGCCTCGTCCGCGACGACCTGGAAGTCGAACCAGGGCTTGAGGGTGCGGACCGCCCAGGCGTGGTACTCGGCGGCGAACCGCACCGAGCCGGGGTCCTGGTGGGCCGTACGGGCCACCCTGCTCGCGGCCCACAGCGCCAGTGAAATGCCCTGCCCCAGCGTCGGGTTGGTGTGCGTGACGGCGTCGCCGACGGGTACGAACCCGCTGACCACCGGCCCGCGCTCGTCGACGAGCGCGCTCCAGCGGTTGTCCAGGCCCGCCGTGGCCAGCACCTCCGACAGCGGCTCGACGTCCAGGGCCAGCCAGGCCGCGCCCGGCGGGAAGGAGCGCGCGGCGGCCTCGAAGACGGCGGGGTCCCGCAGTGCGGAACGCGTGGGGTCCTCCGTGTGCACGAACAGGGCCACGGCGAACACCCGGTTGTCGGCGGGGAAGACCGCGCAGCCTGCGAAGGCCCCGCCGGACACCGCCCAGGGCCGCCGCGGGCCCTCCGCCCGCCCCTCGGGCAGCCGGTACCAGCGGCAGAAGTAGGCCAGTCCGGTACGGTGCCGCTCCACGACTCCGGGCCGGCAGCCGGCGGCCGCCAGCCACCGTTCGGCGCCGCCGCGCCGGCCGCCCGCGTCCACGACGAGGTCCCCCGCGTACGCTCCCTCCTCCGTCGTCACACCCGTCACCCGTACCGTCTCGGCCCCCGCCGCTCCCGCCGCTCCCCCGGATCCCCCTCCGGTCCCGCCGCCCCCGGCCGTCGTCAGACCCGTCACCGGTTCCCCGTACCGTGCGACCACCCCGGGCTCGGCGCGCAGCGCCGTGGCCAATGCGCTCTCCAGCACGATGCGCCGGGCCTGGAGCATCACCAGGTCCTCGTCGCCGGGTCGCGCGGGGGGACGTTCGTCGAACCAGTCCAGCTCGTTCCGCTCGCGCGCTCCGAGACGGAGCATCTCCGCGTGGACGTCCGGCAGTTCGTCGCGCAGCAGGTTGCGCGCGGCGCCGAGCAGCGCGTGCGGATGGCCCGCCTGCGGCACGGCGGGGCGGCGCCAGCCGAAGAAGTCCCGGTCGAGTGCGGTACCGGGGGCCCTGGTGTCACGCTCGAAGAGCTCGGCGGTGTGTCCGTGGCGCGCCGCGAGCAGCGCGGTTGCCACCCCTCCGATGCCCCCGCCGATAACCAGCACATGTGCCATTGCGCCCCCCTGAGCGATGAACGTACGACGATCAGACCGCCGGAAGCCTGCGCGGGTGGAGCCTGACCGAAACCCGCACGGTTGTCCGATACGAAGAACCCCGCCCGCGCCGGCCCGGTTTGACAAACGACGCCGCCGACCGGCAAATGGAGCCGCCGGGCCGGGTCGCACCGATCCGTGCCCGAGCCCCGACCCCGGCCCACGCCCACTCCGCCACCGAAGGACTCCCATGAGTACGGAACCCGCCGATCGACCCGAGCGGGTCGTGCGCACCGTCCCCCGCCCCCACGCCGTCGTCGGTGTCGGCCTGGTCGTGGCCGGCCCCGACGGCCGGGTGCTGCTCGGCCAGGCCCACGACGGGCGCTGGGAGTTGCCCGGCGGGAAGGTCGATCCCGGGGAGGGGTTCGAGCAGGCCGCCGCCCGCGAGCTGGCCGAGGAGACGGGTCTGCGGGCCGACCCCGAGGGGATCCGTGTCCTGTCCGTCCAGATCGACGCCTCCTCGGGCGTGACACGGCTGACGGCCGCGGCCGTCACCACCACCGCCGAGGGAACCCCGTCGGTCACCGAGCCCCACAAGATCGCCCGCTGGTCCTGGTTCGCCCCGGACGAACTCCCGTCGGCCCTCTTCCCCTTGTCCGCGGCGGTGCTGCGCGTCTGGCGCCCCGAACTCGCCGCGACCCTGCCGGACACCCCCTCGTACGACTACCCGACCACGAAGCCGACGCCCTGATCCCACCGACCGCCGACCGCCGTCCGCCAGCCGCCAGCCGCCAGCCGCCGACCACCTACCCCGCGGCCGCCGCCGTCACCACCGTGATCGCGACCATCGCCATCTGCATGTCACGGATCGCGGCACGGATGCTCTCCGCCGCCCACTGCCCCTCCGCTATCTCCGCCATGCGCGCGGAGATCTCCTTGCGCGGGCGCCCCGGGAACGCCAGCCCGTGCAACTTGGCCGAATGCACCAGGGCGATGAGTCCCGCCGTGCGCTCGTCCGGCTCGGCGCCCCCGATGACGGCGGACGCGAGCCGCTCGCGCAGCGCCCGCTCGATCGTGCCGTCGGCTTCCGGGTAGCGGCGCACCGGGAAGACCCCGAGGGCCTTGTGCTGCTCCTCCACCACCACGCCGCGCGCGCTCAGCCGCGCCACCGCCGCGCCGATGGCCCTGGCCTGGTCCTTCGTCAGCCAGTCCGTCACGCGGCGCTTGCTCCGGCCGCGCATCCAGGTCTGCATCAACTGGATCCGGCCGTCGAGCAGTTCCTCGCCGGTGGACGAGGTGTCCACCAGTTCCAGGTACTTGCCGGACACCAGAACCCGTTCGGCCACGACCAGTTCGAGCAGGATGGCACCGGCCACGGCCCAGCCCACCGACTGCCGCTGCTTGACCGCCCCGGACTCGTCGTCCAGTGACAGCAGCGTGATCTCCTCCGCCAGCGTGATCGTCATGCCCGGCTCCCCCGTAGATCGTCCGCCTTCTCCCGGTCAGACGACCCCACCCGCCCGGAAGTTCCCCCGCGTTCGCGTTCCCGTTGCCTTTTGGCCCGTTCCCGCCCCTACCCCGGCCCCTACCCCGGCCCCTGCCCCTGCCCCCGGACCTACCCCCGCCCCGCCATCGCCCGCGGCGCGAAGTTGCCCTCTCCCAGGTCCTCCGCGAGCAGCCGCTTGGCGATCGCGTCCGCCGCGGCCCGCAGCTCCGCGCTGCGCGGGCGGCCGCGGTCCTTCTCCAGCTGGTCGCCCAGCCACTGGGCCCACGCGCCCGAGATGACGGCCGCTTCCCGCTCCCCCGCCGGGGTATGCGCGTAGAAACCGTTCTGCCGCGTGAGGTAGCCCTCCTCCACCATCCGTTCGAAGACCGGCAGCAGCACCTCCGGGGGCAGGTGCCGGCGCGTCGCGATGAATCCGAGGCTGGCGTGGCCGACCGTGCGGGTCATCAGGTCCACCTGCATCACTGCCCACGCGCCCGCCATGTCCAGCCGCGTGTCCGAGGCGTCGACGATCCCGCGCGCGGTCTCCGGCCCCATGCTCCGCACCAGCTTGCCGACCGCCAGCTCCAGCAGCTTCGCGGAGTCGCCGGAGGCGGTGGCGGGCGAGCCGAACCCGTCGCCCATGTCCGTGGAACCGGCGCGGGCGCTGTCGCGCAGCTTGACCTGCTTGAGGAACAGCGCGACGACGAACCCGACGACCGCCACCGGCACGGTCCACAGGAACACGGTGTGCAGAGTGTCCGCGTACGCGTCGATGACCGGGCCGGCCGCCGCCGGATCGAGCCCGTGCACGCCCTGCGGGCTCTGCGCCGCCGTGCCCAGCTGCTGCGGATCCTGTCCGGTGGCGCGCGCGGCCTGCTCGACGCCCGAGGTCAGGGCGGGCTTCAGGGTGTTGGCGTAGATCGTGCCGAAGACGGCGGTCCCGAAGGAGCTGCCGAGCGTACGGAAGAAGGTGACGCCCGAGGTAGCGGTGCCGAGGTCGGCGTAGTCGACGGTGTTCTGCACGGCGATCGTCAGCACCTGCATGCACAGGCCGATGCCGACGCCGAGGACGAACATGTACAGCGATTCCAGCCAGGCGCCCGACTGCGGGCCCATCCGCGAGAGCAGGTAGAGCCCGAGGCCCATCACGGCGCAGCCGACGATCGGGAAGATCCGGTACTGCCCGGTCTTGCTCGTGACGTTGCCGCTGAAGACCGAGGCGATCAGCAGGCCGATGACCAGCGGCAGCGTCCGTACGCCCGAGACCGTGGCCGAATCCCCGTCCACGTACTGCAAATACGTGGGCAGGAAGGTCATGGCGCCGAGCATCGCGAAGCCGACGACGAAGCTGAGGACGGAGCAGACCGCGAAGACGGGGTTGCGGAACAGCCGCATCGGCAGCATCGGCTGTGCGGCCCGCGTCTCCGCCACGCAGAACAGCGCCAGCGACGCGGCGCCGCCGGCGAAGAGCGCGATGATGAACGCCGAGCCCCAGGCGTACTCGTTGCCGCCGAGGCTCGTGGCCAGGATCAGGGCGCTCGCACCGATCGCGACCAGGGCGATGCCCAGGTAGTCGATGACCGGCTTCCCGGCGGCCCGCACGGAGGGGATCGTCCGAGCGGCGGCCGCCACGACCAGGATCGCGATGGGGACGTTGACGTAGAACGCCCAGCGCCAGCTCAGGTGGTCGGTGAAGAGTCCGCCGAGCAGCGGCCCGATCACCGTCGCGACACCGAAGACGGCGCCGATCGCGCCCTGGTACTTGCCTCGTTCGCGCAGCGGCACCACGTCGGCGATGAGCGCCATCGAGGTGACCATCAGCCCGCCGGCGCCGATGCCCTGGATGCCCCGCCACACGATGAGCAGGGTCATGTTGCTCGCGAGACCGCACAGGAACGAGCCGGTGATGAAGACGACGGCGGAGACCTGGAAGACCAGCTTCCGGCCGAAGAGGTCGCCGAACTTGCCCACGAGCACCGTCGCGACCGTCTCCGCGAGCAGGTACGAGGTCACCACCCACGACATGTGGTCCGCGCCGCCGAGGTCCGCCACGATCGTCGGCAGCGCCGTTCCCACGATCGTCTGGTCCAGTGCGGCCAGCAGCACGCCGAGCATGATCGTGCCGAAGACGACGTTGCGCCTGCGCCGGTCGAGCACGGGGGGTGCCGCGGCGGATAGGGCGGGGGCTGCACCTTCGGCTGTGGTCACATCTCGCACTCTCACAGCGCCCCCGCCCGGCCGCATGCGGCGTTAGCCCGTCCGGGTCGGCCCCGGCACCCGGCCCCGGTACCCGGCTCCGGGCCGTCAGCGCAGGTAGCCGAGGCCCGGGTGCTCCGCCGCGTACGCGTCCACCAGCCGCCGGGCCACCCCGACCGAGTCCACCAGCGGGTGCAGCGCGAAGGCCTTGACCGCGTCCGCCCGCGATCCGCTCGCCGCGGCCGCGAGGACCTCCCGCTCGGCGGCCTTGACCGAGGTCACCAGACCGACCGCGTGCAGCGGCAGCGGGTCGACGGCGACCGGGTGGGCCCCGTTGGCATCGACCAGGCACGGCACCTCGATGACCGCCTCCGCGTCGAGCACGGAGAGCGTGCCACGGTTGCGGACATTGAGGATCAGGGTGGCGCGCTCGTCGCGGGCGATGGCCCGCATCAGGGCGAGGGCCACCTTCTCGTAGCCGCCTGATTCCAGGTCGCTCTCGTCGCGCTCGCCGACCCCCGCGACCTCGCGGTTCTCGGACATGTACGTGGCCTCGCGCTCGGCCCGGGTCCGGTCCCAGGCGGCCAGCCCCGCGCCGGGCGCCAGACCGGCCCGCCCGGCCTCGGCGTAGAAACCGCGCTGCTGGTCGCGCAGGAACGCCCCGCGGGTCTGCTCGGCCTCCTGGTAGGCCCGTACGGTGTCACGGTTGAAGTAGTAGTAGTGGAGGTACTCGTTCGGGATCGCCCCGAGCGAGCGCAGCCAGTCGGCGCCGAACAGCCGGCCCTCCTCGAAGGACTCCAGCGCCCCGGGGTCGGCCAGCAGCCGGGGCAGCTCGTCGCGGCCGCCGATCCGCAGCCCGCGCACCCAGCCGAGGTGGTTGAGGCCGACGTAGTCGATCCAGGCCTCCTCGGGCCGGGCGCCGAGCAACCGGGCGATCCGCCGCCCGAGCCCGACGGGCGAATCGCAGATCCCGATGACCCGGTCGCCGAGCTCCTCGGCCATGGCCTCGGTCACCACCCCGGCCGGGTTGGTGAAGTTGATGACCCAGGCCCCGGGGGCGGTACGGGCGATCCTGCGCGCGATCTCCCGGGCCACCGGAACGGTCCGCAGGCCGTACGCGATCCCGCCCGCGCCCACGGTCTCCTGGCCCAGCACTCCTTCGGCCAGGGCGATCCGCTCGTCCGCGGCGCGCCCTTCGAGCCCGCCGACGCGAATGGCCGAAAAGACGAAGTCGGCGCCGCGCAGGGCCTCGTCGAGATCGGTGGTGGCCGTGACGGCCGGGGCGTCGGCGATCCCGTCGGACTGGTCCGCGAGCACCCGCGCCATGGCGGTGAGGCGCCCGGCATCCTCGTCGTACAGGGTCACGTGCGACACCCTGCCCTCGGCGTGGTCGCCGAGCAGGGCGCCGTAGACGAGCGGTACCCGGAAGCCGCCCCCGCCGAGGATCGTCAGCCGCACGCCCTTACCGCCTTTCGCAGTGCACCAGTGCCACGTTCCGTGGCACCAGTCTCCCCCGCCGGGTCAGTCCACCGGCGACGGCACGGCCCGCAGCCGCGGTACCTGGTGCGGCTGCGCCCCCGCGCCGCCGCGGACCGGACCCGTCGGCAGGCCCTGCGGCGCCGAGAGGATCATGGTCATCCGGGTCAGCCCCATCCCGTCGAGCATCCGGCTGGATTCCGCCACCATCCGGCAGCGCACCAGGCCCCAGCCCGGGTCGGGGTGGCGCACCGTGCGCACCGCCCCGTCCTGCTCGGCCGCCTCGGCCCCGTGCGTGGTCAGCCAGTGCGGCACCCCGTACCGGTAGGCGGCTTCCATGAACGGATCGCGGGCCACCTCCTGGCGGATGCTGCGCAGTCCCTCGTCGTCCGGGGCCGCCGCCAGGGCGGTCGCGAACCGGGCCAGCAGCGGTACGCACCAGGCCGGTTCGTGGTCCTCGAGCACGGCCGCGGCGTCCGGGTGGAACAGCACGAAGCGCAGGAAGTTGTCGTCCGGCAGGGCGGTCGGGTGCGGGCGTACCGACTGGAAGAGCCGGTCGAAGGCCGAGTTGGTCAGGGCCACGTCCCAGCGGTGGTCGACCAGGAAGCTCGGGTAGGGCACGGCCTCCATGAGGGCCGCGTAGTCGATCAGGTAGTCGCGCTGGGCCGGGTCGTCGGGCAGCCGGTTCTCCTCGGCCGCGCGCCAGGTGGGCGGCGGGTCGCGGTCGACCATGACCCGGAAGAGCCAGAAGCACTGACGCTCGCTCATCTCCAGGGCCTCGGCCAGGGCGAGCAGTTTGCGGTCCGTCCACTCCTTGACCAGGCCGCGTTCCCAGTTTCCGTACGCACGCACGCTGATGCGCAGCCGTGCGGCCAAGTCTTCCTGACTCAGCCCCAGTTCCTCCCGGCGCTGGCGCAAAATCTCCTTGCGTCGCTCCGACCGCACGGCGCCGCGTGCGGACTCCTCGCCCGCGAGGCGCTCCCCACCGATGTGGGCGAGGCCGTCGGACGGGCCCACCGCTGCGAGATGTGGCACCGAGAGCTCCCCCTCTTTATTACGGTCTGGATCTTCGTTTCCGTGTGGCGATCCTGCTACCGACTTCATTCGAGTGTCAACTATTGTGGCAATTCCAGCCTCTTGACAGCTCATTCCCGCCACAGCTGTGGCAAGTTCTAGCCCTACAGACAGAGACCGGATAGATTCCAGAAGCCGACCACGTGCCCGCCCCCGACCTCGTGCGATCTAGGAGAACCACTGGTGACAGACGGCTTCCCGGCTCCCGTCGCGGTGGCCAACGCGCACCTGGCAGCCACCGTCACGCGCGTCGCCGAACTCGCGGGCAAGATGGGCCGCGACCTGAACCAGGTCTTCGACCTGCGCCGCCTCTCCGAGGCCTCCGGCGTCCCCGCCGACGTGGTGCGGACCCTGCTGGACGGCCGCCCGGCCGGCGAACCCGATCTCCAGACCCGGTTCCTGCAACGGCTCGACCTCCTGCGGCGCACGCGCGTCAAGCCCAACGGCCGCCGCTACACGCAGCAGGAGATCGCCGACGGGGCCGCCATGTCCCGCCAGCAGGCGGGGGCGCTGATCAACGGCGACCGCCGGCCCACGATGGAGCACTGCGACGCGATCCAGCGCTTCTTCGGGGTGCACGCCGGCTTCCTCACCGCGCACGACTCGGACGCACTCACGGACGCCCTCCAGCGGACCGAGCAGCAGCTGCTCCAGGACTTCGCGGGCCGCGCGCGGGAAACCGTACCGGCCCAAGCCGCTTCGACGGGCGATCCGCTGGCAAGACTCCTGCAGAACCACGGCGTACGCGGCATCGCCTGGCGAGCCGCCCAACTGCCCAGCGACAAGCACCGGGACAAGGTGACCGAATGGCTGGACATGCTTCTCGAAAGCGTCAAACCGAACGAATCCTGACCCAGTCGAAATTCTGGGTCTGATCCTTGAGTCCTGATCCGGATCCGCGCCGACGGGGAGAACGGTGAGCATAGGCAGAGAGCAGCGGCGGTTGTGCGGGGAGCTGGTGGCCGGCATCACGCTGACCGCGCCCGTGGAACCCGTAGACCTCTACGCCGCCCTCTGCGAGGGCATGAGCAAGCACCGCGGCCGCCGGGTGGAGTTCCGGATGGCCTCGTTCCCGCCGGGAACGGCCAGCGGCCTGTGGCTCGACATGGCGGACCGCGATCTGGTGGTCATCGAGGAACGCACGGCACCCGACCATCAGTTGGTGATCCTCGGTCACGAGCTGTGGCACATGAAGGCGGGCCACTGCAGCCACCACGTCGACGGCGCCGCCGTCGCCGCACGGCTGCTGTCCGACGAGGCCGACATCGGCGAGACCGTCCGCCGCGTCGCCGCGCGCACGCGCGCCGACGTCCAGGAGGAGACCGAAGCCGAAACCTTCGGTTTACTGTTGGGGAGCAGGTGCCGCACCTGGCTGGCCGGATCGGCGAGCCACAGGGCACCCGCACAGCGTGACCAGTTGGCCGGCCGCATCGAGGCCGCGCTCGGATACCGGGGGCACAGGAACGACCGTTGAAGGGCCAGGACTACTACACACCGGCAGCCGCGATGGCGATAGCACTCGCCTTCAAGCTGCCGGCGCTGCGCAACAACTGGCGTGACCCGCTGCTCCGGTCGGTCTGCGCCCTGCTCACCCTGGCCGGGGCGGTCTTCACCTTCGCCGCTCCGCCCACCATCGAAGCGGTCAACCGGTGGACGGGCGTCCCCAACTTCTCCGCCCCGCTCGTCTACTGCCTGATTACCGCCTTCAGCGCCGCCTGCCTCGTGCTGATCGTCAACTGGCGCGGCGGGCCCCCGGAGCAGACCCGGCGCGTCTCGCGCCGCTGGATCATCGGCTACTCCGCCGTGATCGTGGCGCTGACGATCCTGTTCGCGCTCGGCGAGGCCCCGGTCGAGCGGCTGCGGGACTTCGACACCTACTACGCCAACACCCCGTTCATGCGGGAACTCATCGCCCTCTACCTGGTGGCCCACAACGTGGCCGCCTTCGTGATGGTCGCGATGTGCTGGCGCTGGTCCCTCCAGGTGCGCGGCTGGCTCCGGGTCGGGCTGATGATCATCGTCCTGGGGTACCTGTTCAACCTCAGCTACGACGCCACCAAGATGACCGCCGTCGTCGCCCGCTGGAGCGGCCACGACCTGGACTGGCTGAGCACCTCCGTGGCCCCGCCCGTGGCCTCCCTCGGGGCCAACATCAGCGCCATCGGCTTCGTGCTCCCGCTGGTGTTCCAGCGGCTTTCCGACAGCTGGGAGAACTGGTCGACGTACCGGCGGCTGGGCACCCTCTGGAACGAGGTGCGCACCGCCGGCCCCGACGGCGCCCCCTGCGTGCGGATGGCCTGGTGGTCCGCGGCCGAGCTGCGGATGATCCAGCGCGAGTCGGACATCCACGACGGCTTCCTGCACCTCGGCCCGTACTTCGACCAGGACCACCGCGACGAGGCCCTCGCCCGGGCCCTGGCCGCCGGCTCCGACGAGGAGACCGCCCGGGCCGTCGCCGACGCGGCCATGGTCGCCGCCGCCGTACGGGCCCGGTCGGCCGATCCCGAGGGCCGGGTCATCGGGGCCAGCGAGGAAGGGGCCCCGCCGCCCGCCGACGGCCCGCGCGACCTCCTGCGGATCTCGCACGCCCTGCGGAACTCGCCGGTGGTGGCCGAGTTCCGGCGGCAGGCGTCCCTCTCCGGGGTCTGAGGCCCCGCCGGACCCGGCGGGGCTGCTCCGGCGGGCCTGCTCCGACGGGGCTGCTCCGGCCGCCCTGCTCCGACGGGCCTGCTCCGGCCGCCCTGCTCCGACGGGCCTGCTCCGGCCGGCCACCGAGGCCGGACGGGCCCGCCGGGGAACGGTGCCCACCCCGCCCCGGTCAGCCCCCGGTCAGCCCCCTACGGCCAGGGACAGCGCCGGGAACAGGTCCTGGAACGGCGCCGCCGAGTCGATCCCGTCCCGCCCGAAGGGCGCGTCGAAGCTCCACACCATGAACAGCAGGAACACGATCAGCGCGCTGAACAGGCCCGCCAGCAGCAGCTCCCGCCCCGAGCGCCGGATCTGCAGGGCGAAGATCAGCCCGACCGTGACCAGCCCGCCCACCACCAGCCCCAGCCACACCACGCCGGGCAGCGTCGACGCGTCGCTCTGCGTCCGCTCGTGCCGGGCGTCGTCGGCGGCCGCGATGTGGTCCAGCAGCGGCTGGTAGGCCTGCGCCTGGAGCTCGTTGCCCGGGCTCTGGTGGGTGAGGTCCCCGCGCAGCTTGCCGAGCAGCTCGCCGCCCTCCGGGGACGCGCCCTCCCCGGACACCAGCCGCGGCCAGTCCACGCCGACCGTGTGGGAGACGTACGCGTTCACCTCGCCCCGGATGCGGTCGCGGACGGCCGCCGGGTAGACGTCGGCCCGCTGGGTGACCTCGTACAGGGACTGGGCCTCGCGGCGCACGCTGTCCTCGGCGGCGCCGCGCGCCTCCCAGACGCCCGCGATGGCCAGGCCGAGCACGATCGCGTAGACCACGCCGACCATCATCACCATGTACTCGATGACGTCGGGGGTCTCGCTGGTGTCCTCGTCCAGGGCGACCCGGCGGTGCCGGAGCGCGGTGAAGGCGAAGACGAGGGCGCAGACGAGCGCCATGGCAATGGCCAGGACCAGCCATTCGGACACGGGGGTTCTCCGTAGGTCGATGGAACGGACGGATCAGCTGCGGCTCTTGGAACGGGGCCGCAGCGCGACGGCCGCGAGCACCGCCGGGGTCGTGACGACGACCATGAGCATCAGGGTGGACATGCCGTCCGGGCCGCGCCTCGCGATCGCAGACGAGCGTTACGGGCGCACGTGGAAGCGGCCCACGGACCCGGCGACGGCTGCGCCGCCGGGCGGAGCCACCGCTCCGCCCGGTGCCGGCCGCGGCGCGTCGGCCCCGTCCACCGGATCCGCCGGCGGCTGCGCCACCCCGGCCTCGGCCTGCGCCGTCGGCCCCGGACCGGGCTCCGCTACCGCCCCCGGCCAGGGAACCGGAGCCGGGGCCCGGACCGGCCCCAGCCCCGGATGACGCACCGTCGGCCGGACTTCGCCGGGCAGGACCACCCGCGGCGAAGGCCGCCCGGCGGGCGGCGCCGGCGCGGGCGGCACGGGCTTCGAACCGGCCGGCACGCACAGGTCGACCCGGGCTCCGCGCCCGTGGCCGTCCCCGGCGACCTCCACGTGACCGTGCAGCGGGCAGAGCGCCGCCACAAGGCCGGCCCCGGCGAAGTACTGCCAAGCGGTCACGCGCGTTCTCCCGATTCCGCAGCAGGGATGAGGGCTACGCCTGAAGAAACGATCAAGGCGGTGGTTCGATACGCGCCGGACCGGTCAAGATCCCGTCCCGATAGCCCATTTCGAGCCGCCGCCCGGCCCGGACGGGCGGTGCGCACCGGCCGGCCCGGGTGCGCGCGCGATCGTCGGCCGTTCACCCGGACGGCCCATTCCGCCACGGCGCCGGCCGCCCCCCGAGCCGATGATCGGAGAACCCGGTCCCGCGGCTCAGCGGGGTCACCCCGGGGAGCAGAGGGACGGTGGCAGGTGGAAGCGGACGGCTCGCAGACCCTCGAAGAACAGGTCGACGCCCTGATGGACGGATTGCGGGCCGATCTCGAACGGCTGGCGGCGATCCCCTCGATCTCCTTCCCCGGCTATCCGCCGGAGCCCGTTCTGGAAGCCCACGACCTGCTCGTCTCCCTCCTGCGCGAGGCCGGCGTCCCCAGCATCGAGCGGATCGACCTCCCCGACACCGCCCCGGTGATCTACGGGGAGATCCCGCCGCCGCACCCGGACGCCCCGACCGTCCTGCTCTACGGGCACTACGACGTCCAGCCCGCCGGCGCCGCGTCCCTCTGGCTCTCCCCGCCCTTCGAGCCGACCCCCGTCCCCGGTGTCCCCGGCGCCCTGCGGGCGCGCGGGATCGCCGACGACAAGTCCAACGTGATCGCGCACCTCGGCATGCTGCGGCTGTACGGCGGCCGCCCGCCCGTCGGGATCAAGCTGGTGATCGAGGGGCAGGAGGAGTACGGCAGCCCCTTCGACGACTACCCGCCGACCGATCCGGACCGGTTCGCGTGCGACGCGATGGTCATCGCCGACCTCGGCAACCTGCGGCCCGGCACCCCGACCCTGACCACCGGCCTGCGCGGTGCCTGCGAGGTCATGGTGGAGGTGCGCACCCTCGCGGAGGCGCGCCACAGCGGGGAGTTCGGCGGAGCCGCCCCCGACGCGCTGCTGGTCCTGCTGCGGGCGCTGGCCACCCTGCACGACGAACACGGCGACGTGGCGGTAACGGGGCTGCGCCGCGATCCCTGGGAGGGAACGACCTACACCGAGGAGGAGTTCCGCGAACTCGCCTCCGTCGAGGACGGCCTGCCGCTGATCGGCACCGGCTCGCTGGGCGAACGGCTGTGGAGCGGGCCCGCCGTCACCGTCATCGGGCTGGACGCCCCCGACGTGGCGGGAGCCGCCTCCGCGGTGGTCCCGTACGCGCGGGCCAAGCTGAACCTGCGCTTCCATCCGCTCCAGGATCCGAAGGAGGCCCGCGCCGCGCTGGTGGACCACCTGCGCGCGCAGCGCCCCTTCGGCATCCCTCTCACCGTCACGCCGGGCGACACGGGCCCCGGCTTCGAGGCACGGACCGGCGGGCCGGCGTACCGGGCGGCGCTGACCGCGCTCAAGGAGGCCTGGGGCACGCAGGCCTCGTACGTAGCCACCGGCGGCTCCATCCCGCTGGTGAACGGCCTGGCGAAGGCGGCTCCGGGCGCGGAGGTGCTCCTCTTCGGCGCACAGGACAGCATGTGCAACCTGCACGCCCCGAACGAGCGGGTGCTGCTGTCGGAACTGCGCAACACGGTGGTGGCGATGGCCGCCTTCGTAAGGGAGTACGCGGCCGACTTCCGCGCCCCGCAGGGACCGCCGTCCCCGTCGTCCCCGCCGGCCGAGGGAGGCGAACGGTGAGCACAGCGCCCCCGCCCCAGATCCCGGCCGTGCAGGTTCCGCCGGAGGAGCCGCCGCCGGCGCGCAAGTTCTCCTTCCCCAGCGCCCTGACGATCCTGGCGATCGTCACCGTCGCGATCTGGCTGCTGGCCTTCCTGGTCCCGGCCGGCCAGTACGACCGCAACGACAGCGGCGCCCCCGTCGCGGGCACCTACCACCGGGTCGACGGGACCCAGAGCTTCACCGACCGGCTCAACGACCTGTTCCTCTCCCCCGTCAACGGCCTCTACGGCATCCAGGACCCCAAGAGCGGCGAGGTCGGCCCCACCTTCAGCGGGGACCTCTACGGCAGCGCGGGCGTCTTCCTCTTCGTCCTGGCCATCGGCGCGTTCATCACCGTGGTCTTCGCCACCGGCGCCCTCGACCGCGGCATCGCCCGCCTTGCGCACCGGCTGCGCGACCGCGGGGCGCTGCTGATCGCCGCCGTGATGGTGGTCTTCTCCGTCCTCGGGACCGTGGAGGGCTTCGCCGAGGAGACCCTCGGCTTCTACGGCCTGCTGGTGCCGATGATGCTGGCCCTCGGCTACGACCGGCTGGTCGCGGTCGGCGCCTCCATCCTCGGCGCGGGCGTCGGCGTGCTCTGCTCCACCGTGAACCCGTTCGCGACCGGCGTGGCCTCCTCGGCCGCCGACATCTCGCTGGGCGACGGGATCGTGCTGCGGTTCCTGATGTGGATCGTGCTGACGACGGTGACCGTCCTCTACGTGATCCGCTACGCGCGCCGGGTCCAGAAGGACCCGTCCAAGTCCATCTGCGGGTTCCTGCCCGGCGACCGGGAGCAGAAGGCCACCGGCGACGAGGAAGCGGAACCGGAGCTGACGGGCCTGCACAAGACGGTGCTGGTGATGCTCGTCCTCGTCTTCGCCTTCATGATCTTCTCGGTGGTGCCGTGGGCCAGCGCGCTGACCGGCAAGGCGGACGCGGCCCCGTACTCCTGGGAGCTCGACTGGTCCTTCGCCCAGCTCGCCGCGCTGTTCATCTGCGCGGCCGTGCTGATCGGCCTGGTGGCCCGGATGGGCGAGGCGAAGCTGAGCTCCACGATCATCCAGGGCGCCGCCGACTTCATCTCCCCGGCCCTGGTCATCATGCTGGCGCGCGGGGTCACGGTCATCATGAACAACTCGAAGATCACCGACACCGTGCTTCACTCCATCGAGGGCGTGGTGAAGGGAACTTCGTCGGGGGTCTTCGCGATCATCGTGTTCCTCGTGAACCTCCCGCTGGCCTTCCTGATCCCCTCCACCTCCGGGCACGCCACCCTCACGATGCCGATCCTGGCCCCGCTCGCCGACTTCGCGGGCGTCTCCCGCGCGCTGATGGTGACGGCCTGGCAGTCGGCGAGCGGCTGGATGAACCTCTGGGTCCCGACCACCGCGGTGACCATCGGCGGCGTCGCACTCGCCAAGGTCGGCTACGACAAGTACCTCCGCTTCGTCTGGCCCCTGCTCGCCATCCTCGCCGCCCTGATCTGCGGCTTCCTGGCCCTGGGCGCGGCGATGTGAGGGGTGCCGGGACCGGCTGACCCCGGGTACGCCGCAGGGGGGGCGCCCACAAAGGTGGCGGCC
>NZ_JBSGXB010000046.1:0-34308 GCF_053609185.1 Streptomyces sp. NPDC054956
CAGTAGAGGGGCGGCCGGGGCCGTGGCTGCTCGTACAGCAGTCGACTCCCCAACGGGAAGCGATCGCGACGGCCCTTGGGATTACGGCCCTTGGACTGTCCAGGACCCCTCGGAGGACCTGATGCTCGACATGATGGCACGTCCCCTCCCCGCCGCCCCGTCGAACGGCGTCTACAGCGACATGGAGGACGAGGACAACCAGAAGGGCCCGGAGCGGGACGAGACCGACCGCTTCTTCCAGCTGGTCCGTCCCCTGATGGCCGACGACCAGGACGAGCTGAGCAGGAAGCTCGCCGAGATCAACCGGCGCTCGTCGGAGGGAAGCGGCCGATGACCGCGCCCAAGAACGACCCGCTGTACGTCCGGTACATGGAAGCCTTCAGCGCCTCCACGAAGCACACCGGCAACTGCACGGCCTGCCAGAGCAGCCAGGACTGCGAGAGCGGAGCGCCGGTCCACGCGGCGTTCGCCGAGGCCCAGGACGCCTACCAGGCCCGGCAGTCCGCGAAGCGCCGCAGCTGACCCTCCGGCATTGCCCGTCGCCCCCGCGCCTACTCGGGCGGGGCCGGCGGAGAGCGCCGGGAGCTCACGCTCCTTGTCCCGCGCCGGCCGTCCGGCCGCAGAAACAGAACAGCCCCGGGGATGCCGCCCCGGGGCTGTCTCGTACGCACGGACCACGGACCCTCTGGAGGCCCTCATGCGCACCATCGTACGCACCCACGCCAAGTCGACCCCCGCCCCGATCGCCGCCCCCGCCAAGCCCCGCCCGGCCTGCGCCGAGGAGGACTCAGAGCTGTTCTTCCCGATCGGCAACACCGGCCCGGCGCTGCTCCAGATCGAGGAGGCGAAGGCTGTCTGCCGTCGCTGCCCCCTGATGGTCACCTGCCTCGCCGGTGCGCTGGAGCGCGGTGAGGAGTTCGGCGTGTGGGGCGGACTCTCCGAGGACGAGCGCCGTGCCCTCAAGCGCAGCGCCGCCCGGGCTCGCGCCCGGGCCCGCAACGCGGCCTGACCGCGCCGAGCTGATTTCGCGCCCGCCAGGCGGGAGCCGTTCCCAGTTTCGCGCCCACCCCCCGCCACTTCGAGAGACCGGCAGCCCGCCCCCCGGGCTGCCGGCCTTTTCGTGCGCCCGGGGCGGGTAGAGCCGGTGTCCGATGCGCCAACGATGATCCGCACCGACCGCCATTTCGAGAACGCCCCACCCCGTTTCGCAGCCAGCCCCCGCCGTTTCGCGCACACCCTGAACGACCCCTCCCGGAGGCCCTCATGACGATCACCGACTGGCCGCGCACCGCGTCCGACCCCAGCCTCGACCCGGTATCTCCGACGCCCGTTTCGGGAACGCCCGAGCCGGTTTCGCAGACGACCGACACCGTTTCGGACCCGCCGGAGCTCGCTCCCGGGCCGGAAAGCGGAACCGGATCCAAGCCCTCCCGGGGGAAGTTGACCGGCTCGCAGAAGTGGGCGGTCGGAGCGATCATGGCCGCCGCGCTCGCCCTCGCCGGTATCGGCCTGTACCTGTCCTTCGAGCACGTCGCCGTCTTCGCCTTCGAGTGGCTGAACTTCGGCAGTCTCGGCAAGGGCCAGCTCTTCGCGGTCGGCGTCGACACCGGGATCATGGTGATGATCGCGGTCGACCTGCTGATGGCCTGGCTCAAGCGGCCCGTCTCCTGGATCCGCTATCCCGTGTGGCTGCTCACCGCGGCCACGGTCGTGCTCAACGCGGCCTCCGGCGCCCCGCGCGGCGATGAGGTCTGGGAGCTCCTCGACTACGTCGCTGCCTTCGCGCATGGCGTCGTCCCGATCCTGTTCATCATGATCGTGGAGCTCGGCCGTACAGCGATCGACCGTATCGTCCGGCCCGAGCAGGCAGAACGGGACGCGATCCCGTGGATCCGCTGGGCCCTCGCCCCTACGGCGACCGCCCGGATTTTCCGCCGGATGCGGCTGTGGGGTGTCGCCTCCTACCCGGAGATGATCCGCCGCGATCAGGACCTCCTCGCCCACGAGCAGTGGCTCAAGCGCAAGTACAACGGCGACCTGAGCAAGGCCACCGAGGACGAGCTCCTCCCGATGAAGATGGCGCCCTACGGCTACACCGTCGCCCAGGCCCTTGCCATGCCCGACCAGCAGGAACAGGCAGCCCAGGAGCGGGCAGAGGAAGCCGCGCGCCGGCGCCTGGCCGCCGAGACCCGCAGCGAGATCGCCAAGGCCGAGTCCGAGGCCGACCGCCTGCGCGCCAAGGGCAAGGTCGAGACGGTGCGCGCCGAGGTCGACGGCCAGACCGGCCAGGCCCGCGCGCACGCCCGAGCCCAGGTCAGCGCCGCCGAGCGGGCAGCCGAGCTGGAGGAGCAGGCCCTCGACAACACGGTCGTCGCCGAGGCCCGGGCCCGCGAGGCCGAGGCCGAGCGCAAAGCGGCCCAGGAGCGCGAGACAGAGGCCGAAGCGAATCTCCGTACCGCCGAGCTGGAGCGCCAGGCGGCGGAGAAGCGGAAGGAAGCTGCGGAGGCCGACCGGGTTGCCGCGGCCGAGGCCCAGGCGGTCGATACCCGGACCATCGCCGAGGCCCGGCGGGCCACTGCCGAAGCCAACCGGGTCACTGCCGAAACGGAGCGGGCTGCCGCCGAAACGGCGCGCGCCACTGCCGAAGCCAACCGCAAGAAGGCGGAGGAGGAGGGCCGCCAGGAGGTCGCTCTCGCCGAGATTGCGCGTGCCAAGAAGGAGGCCGCGGAGGCCGATCGGGCCGCTGCCGAAACGCGGCGGGTCACCGCCGAAATCGAGCGGCGTGCGGTCGAAGCCGAGGACGCCGCGAAGCTGAAGCCGCGCGAGCGCGCGGTCCGCAAGGTCGCCCGGATGATCCTCGCCGTCGGCGGCGACGCTGGCCGACTGCCGCTGTCCGACATTCAGCACGAGCTGGCTGTCGCCTCCCCCGGCACCGCCTCGGAGTACCGCCAGGAAGCCGCCGAGCTGCTGGCCGGCGGTTACATTCCGGCCGCCTGATCCGTATACCGGTGTCCGGCACCACCAGTGAAGGCCAGCCCAAGGGAGTTGGGCTGGCCTTCGCCGCGACTGCCGGAAGCAGCCACAGCCCACCCAGTACACCAGACCGTTCGCCCCCACATGCCCCGTCTGCGAACTGGGCCTTTTCCCCGTCCCCGGCTGCAAAAGCACAGCCTGGCCGTCCAAGGAGGAACCCCGAGTGACTCACGACCGTGAACGCGAATACATCGACCAGCGGTTCGCCAACCTGACCTCGGGCGCGGGGTGGGAGCAGCCCGCGCCCACCCCCTACGGACCGCCCGTCAAGGCCCCGATGAGCGGGCAGGCCAAGGCGCTCATCGCCATGGCCGGACTGGTCATCGTCGGGGCCAGCGCGGTCGGCGTCTCCGCCTACAGTGCCTCCTCCGGGCAGGCCGAGGTGCGGGCCCAGGAGCTCGCCCTCCAGGCCCAGCAGCTCGAGGTGGAGAGGGCCAAGGTGAACGCCCCGGACGCGAAAGCGGAAGAGCGGCGCATCGCCGGATTCCAGGCGTGCATCGAGAAGGCCGGCATGAACAAGGACGTCTGCGCGCAGGCGTTCCCGGCCCCCGGCGGGGCGAGCCTCGGCGGCTCCATGGGCGCGACCAACGTCTCCTCCACTTCCGACACCAATCAGGGCGGCGGGATCGGCGTCAGCGGCGGTCTCGTCGTCGCCCTGATCGCGGTCGGCGGGGTCGGATTCATGGTCCGCAAGGCCAACAAGGGCGGTAACGCCGCGTAGTTTCCTTCCTTCCTTCCCTCCCGCACAAAAAGGCCCGTTCCCGACTCCCATGGGGCGTGAGCGGTCCTTTCGGTCGGGAGGGAAGGAAGGAAGGAAGTCACCGAAAGTGAGGATTCCGCAGTGACGACACCGCCCGCCCCGCCCCCGATGCCCCCTCAGCCGCCCACGGTCGGGGTCCCGGCCACCGTGCTGGCCCCGGCTCCCGCATCGCCCTCCGCCCCCGCTCCGGCACCCCCGGCCGGGGGCGGGATCCTCGCTCCGGTTACGCTCGCGCGCCCCACCCGGGACGCCTCCGGAGGGTCCGCCGCCTACGCCGCCCAGGAGGAGAACGGCAGCACGGACGGCAAGCCCGGCAAGGGCGCGAAGAACACCGTGAGTCCCGGTATGTGGAAGGGGATCGCCGCCTACATCGCGAACCGTCCGCAGCAGAAGATCGCGGTGCAGCACACGATCAGCGAGATCCGCGGAACGTCCACCGACCGCAAGATCAACCACGGGATCACGGAGAAGAAGGGAGCCACCTCCGACACCAAGTCGAACCGGACGGCGACCACCGCCCACGCCAGCAAGAGCGACAAGTCCGCCAAGGACCACAACTCCCGCGACGCCAAGACCTCGGCGGCCAGCACCAAGGCCGACAAGAACAGCCGCGACGCGAAGACTGCGGACACCCGCAGTTCGGCGGACAAGAACAGCCGGGACGCCAAGACCGCCGACACCCGCAGCTCGGCCGACAAGAACAGCAACACCCGGGACGCGAAGACGGCGGACACCCGCAGTTCCGCGGACAAGAACAGCCGCGACGCGAAGACGTCCTCGGACCGCAAGGACCACAACACCCGCCAGCAGGCGGGCAAGACGTCGTCGGACACGCAGGACCGTACGGCCCGCGACGACAAGACCAGCCGCAAGACCGACAGCGCCGGACGGCAGCAGCCGGAGGGCAAGCCCGCCGCCACGAACCCGCCGTCGAAGGCCCCCGCCCCCGGCTCTGCCACGGAACCCACCCCGGCCAAGGCCGGGGACAAGCCGACGGCGGCGAAGCCGGACCCGGCCACCACGAAACCGGGACCCCAGCTCGCGCCCGGCCCGTCCGCGCCGACGGGTCCGGCTCCGGCCGGGCCCGCCGCAGCAACGGGCAAGCAGGACAAGGCCAAACCGAGGAAGGGTCCGTACGCCGCGCAGCCCGCCCGCGAGGAGGGCTTCAAGGCCGGGGCGCAGCAGGCCGCCGTCGAAGCGGACAAGGCCGCGTGGAAGGACGGCTACGCGGACGGCCAGCAGGCCATCCGCGACAAGGCCGCCCGCGACAAGGCGCAGATGGACGCCGCCCGAAACCGCACCCGAGGAGTTCCGCCCGTGCCCGCCAAGCCCACCGCCCCGCCCACACCCCCCAAGCCCGCCTCCGCGCCCGCGCCGGCCATGGGGGCGGTGCCGCTGGGAGCTCAGATGTCCGAGTACGGGGGGGCCGTTCACCTCTCCAACGGCAACACGATGTCCATCGGCGAGGTCCGCACCCTGCGCCGCCTCACCCAGTTCCTGGACGGCCGGGAACGCGACACCCACCAGATCACCGACCAGTGCAAGCAGGCCAAGGAGGTCTCCGCAGGTCGCGTCAAGGAGATCCAGGACCTGATCGATCAGTGCAAGGACCCGAAGATCAAGGGCGGCAAGAACCTGATCGCCTCCCTGCAAAAGCTCCACGAAGCGACCGAGGCCCAGGCGAAGGAGGCCGACAAGATGCACGGCAACGCCGTGCGCGGCATCGAGGCGCTGCGGACCCTCAACAAGAACGCGGAGGTGCGCCACGGCGGCGTCTACAAGGCCGTGGCCGACTCCGACGAGACCAGCCCCGCCGAACGCGCCTTCTACGTCCGATAGGAGAGATCCGCATGGCAGACACCACCTACCGCAAGCTGCGCGCCGAGGTGCAGAACCTGGCCGGTCTCGTCGCCAAGGACGGCGAGACGATCCGGCAGATCGGCCAGCGCGCCGACCAGAACGCCCAGGCCGTGGCCCGCGTCGCCGACGGCCTCGCGAACCTCGAAGTCGACACCCACACGACCGGCGAAGCTAAGGACACGGCGCGGATCATGCGCGGTCTGTCCCAGGCATCCATCGCCGCCGCGTCCGCCGCCGACAACGTCGCCGGCGCCGCCCGCGCCGCCGACGCCCAGGCCCGCAAGACCCACGAGGGCATCGACGAGCAGGTCAACGCCATGGGCGTCCCCATGGCCCGATCCCCCTTCTACGAACAGGAGTAACCCGCCCATGTCCGAGATCACCGTGACCCGCCGCCCGCACCTCGCAGACCAGGTCCCCGCGCTCGTCTCGGTGATCGCCCCGCCCGCCCTCGGAGCCCTCACCCCGCTCCTCGAACCCGGCCTCGCCGCCCTCACCGCAGCCGCCACGGTGTGCGGGAGCGCGGCGTTCGCCACCCACTACATGGGCCGCATCCCCGCCAGCGTCCTGAACGCCACGGGGATCGGGGACGTCCTGACCGCCCAGCGCTCCACCCTGCTGGGCTCCAGCCTCCTCACCTCCATGGCCGTCGCCCCGGGGGTGTTCCTCGGCCCCGCGTACGCGGACGGATTGCTGGCCGGGTTCCTCGACCCGGCCAGCGTGTCCGGGCTCGTCTCCGCCGCCTGGTGGACGATGTGGGCCGGCCTCACCGTCAGGCTCCGCCCGGCCCTGGCCGCCCGCAGGGTCCGCATCTCCGTCCCCACCCCGGAGGCCGGCCCGCCCGGGGTCCCGGGGCCCGGCGGCCTCTACAAGATCTGGGCCGACCACATCTCCGGCGAGGGCGGCGCGCACCCCGGCCAGCACCTCGTCGGCGTCGCCGACTCCGGCGAGCTGTGGGAGGGCATCATCGAGGCCCCCCAGGGCAAGGCAGTCAACGTCAGCGCGGAGGCGGTCGGCTCCGCCTACCGGGTCCCCGCCGCCTGCGTCACCTTCGCTGACGGCCACCACCCCGGCGAGCAGTACGTGACGGTGCGCCGGACGTCGCCGGCGGAGCTGGACCCGAACACGATGGAGGGGATGTGGGCCCGCCTGGTCCGGCCGAAGGTCATGCCGGGCACCCACCTCAAGGACGCCCAGGTCGACCCCGCGACCGGCGGCTGGGTCGCGTGGGTCGTCGCCGACGACGACGTCCCCGCCGTCCCCGTCCCCGACCGCAAGCTCCTCGTCGGCGCCCTGCGCTCCTCCATGACCCTGGTCGACTACCAGCCCCACCCGTCCGACCCGCGCCGGGGCAAGATCCGGCTCATGGACAAGAACCCGCTCGAAGACGGGGTTCCCTTCCCCGGCCCGCAGGCGCTGGAGCCGTCCAAGGGCGGATACATCGCCATCGGCCGCGGCGTCTCCGGCCGCGTCGCCCGTCTGCAGATGTTCGACCCCGTGCTCGGCGCCCAGCACATCTTCATCGCCGGAGTCACCGGCTCCGGCAAGGGCGGCGTCGTCCAGATCATCGCGCTCGCCGCCCACCTGGCGGGCACGGCGATCATCTACGCCGACCCGAAGGGCAGCTCCAACCCCGACGTCGAGTCGATGGCCGCGTACGCGGCGACCGGCACCGAAGCGATCAAGTCCCTGCGCCTGGCCTACGCCCTGCTGCAGCACCGGGTCGCGGAGTCGGCGAGGCTCGGCCGCAAGAACTTCAAGGCCACGGCGGACTGCCCGTGGGTCATGGTGATCGTGGACGAGACCCACATGATCACCGACTCCGCCACCGAGGAAGGCAAGGAGGCCGTCTTCATCCTGGACAAGATCGCAGCCCTCGGCCGGAACCTCGGCATGACGCTGCTGATCGTCAACCAGGCCGTCAACGCCGACAAGCTCGGCGGCTCCACCGCGCTGCGCACCAACGTGATCCAGGGCGGCGCGATGGTCATGCTGCGGACGGACTCCGCCCAGTCGAACCTGGTGACGGTCGATGGGTTCGAGGGCATCGATCCCGGTGCGATCCCGGCCGCCTGGTCCGCCGAGGACGAGCCCCTGGTGTGGTCGGACGACATCCCGCTCAACGACCCGGCCCGCACGTTCGGCCTCGGCTACGTCGGATCGCCCGGCGAGCCCGTCCAGATGATGCGCAGCTGGATCCTGGAGTCCGCAGCCCCGTACATCCGCCACGACGCCATCATCTGGCCGGCGGACTGGTCCGGATGGGGCGACCGGCACGACATCGCCGAAGTGCCCGTCATCGGGGAGGCCGGCTACATCCCCAGCAACGGCCCGGGCTGGGGCGGCGGAGGGTTCACGCCTTCGCTCGACGGCGGATTCACCAAACCGCCGGCGGAGCCCAGCGCCGACGCCGCCGTCCTGGACTGCTTCGACGACACGGGCCTGGAGATCACCAAGGACGACATCCGCACCCTCACCGGCCTCAACGAGAAGACCCTGTCCAACGTCCTGACCGCACTGGTCAAGAAGGGCGAGATCGAACGCGTCAAGTCCGGCGTCTACCGCAAGAACCCGTAAGGAGGAGTCAGCAGACATGATCGAGAACCTCGTCCGTCCCGCGCACCGTACGGAGCTTGCCCGCCCGGACCCCCGAGCCGTACAGGCCCTGATCGGGCAGGTCGAAGAGGCGTACGCCACCGGCCCGTCCGGCTACCCGGAGCCCAGCGTCCGCCACACGCTGCGCACCGCGCGGGAGCTGATCATCCGCTACGGCTGGACCCGCGGCACCCTCTGCGACCAGAGCGGCCTGTGCCTCCTCGGATCGGTCCAGGCCGCAGCCCTCGCCTACGACCCGGCTGTGTGGGCGCGGGAGGTACGGGCCGCCGAGGCGCAGCTCATGACCACCCTGGGCACCCTCGACGCCCACGACCTCCCCCGCTTCAACAACGCCCAGACGTGGGCCGGCCCGGTCCTCGACCTCCTGCTCCGCGCCGCACGCTGAAGTCGGGCCCCGGTAACCCTGGGCGCAGGAGGGCCAACTGCGCTTTCATGAGGCATGGACTCGACCGAGGGCACGACCGACTTTCAGGCGCCGTGCAACTGCGGCGCCCTCGGCGACCACCCGCGCAACCCGAACTGCGCCCATACCGCGCGGGTCCAAATCGAGGTGACGGGTGGTCGCTCGGCCTGCCTGGAAGCCCTCGGAGTTCTCCGCGCCAGTTACTACGTGTTCCCCGAGCACGAGTGGCAGGACCCGGAGACCGAGCAGTGGGTCTTCAAACTCGGCGCCGTCAGGAACTACTGGCGGCCCCTTGCGCCTCCCCCGGTGTTCACCGCGCCGGTGACGCCCACCCCGCAGGCCGCCGTGCTGGCCTGCCTCAATGACTCGGTGGGCCTGGAGATCGGCGAGGTGGAGATCCGCGTCTTGACCGGCCTCAGCGAGGAAACCCTGTCCAACGTCCTGACCGCCCTGGTCAACACCGGCGAGATCGAACACGTCACGTACGGCGTGTACCGCAAGAACGCGTAGCCGCCAGCTCCCCTAGCTCAGCCACCGCGCCCCGCCCGGAGAACCTTCCGAGCGGGGCGTCGCACTGTCCTGCCCAATTCCCCTCAGGCATCAGGAGACCAGCCCCGTGCGTCGTTACCGCTACCGCTGCACCGTCTGCCGTACCACCAGCCCCGTCGTCCATCAGCTCGACGACCTGGCCGCCGAGGGCGAGGCCCACCGCCTCGCGCTCCACGGCGGGCACATACCCGACGACGAAGCCGCCGGCCAAGTCGACCGCCTCGGCCGCTGGTACGCCTCCCTGGGCCCGCTGATCGGGATCCACGCCCGCATCGCCGACGGTCTCAGCGACCTCCGCGACACCAAGACGACGGGCCACTACTGGTGGGCCTCCGCCGGAGCCACCCTCATCCTCGGCAGCGCGGCCGCCCTCGTCCTCGGCGTCATCTCCGCCGCCCTCTGACCCCAGCTCCGACCGCCCCGCCTGGCCACCGGTACCGCCGCCCGCACTTCGGGGCGGCCGGTTCCGGTGACCCGGGCAGGCCGACCGGCCTCAGCCCAACCCCGCGCCCGCCGCCCCGACCCGGGGACGCGGGCGCCCCAGCCACTGCTTCGACTTGGAGGGTCCATCGTGCTCAGCCCCCGGCCGCGCCGCAGGATCGGCCGCCCGCGCCCGTTCATCCCCGGCCCCCGCTACCCGCTGCCCCAGCGCCGCCTGCCCGGTACCTGGAGCCGGTGATGGTCGGCCAGGACGAGGACCTGGTCGACGTGGACCCCTACGCCCCGGCCGAACCCGAGGTGACGATCCCGGTGTTCAAGCGCCTGTGCGCGCCATCGGGTTACGCGACCAAACGCCAGCTCAGGGCGATGGGGCTGCGTCCCGGCGGCCAGGAGCCGGTCGCCGAGGTCGAGACCCGCGGCCCGAAGAACGGCCTGCTGTACGAGGTCGCGAAGGCCCGGCCGGTGCGGCCGATGACCCTCGCCAAGGAGTACGCGCTCGACAAGGCGATGGCCGCCCGGCAGACATGCCGGACCTGCCGCCGACGGTACTTCTTCGTGCTCCCGACCTCCCTCACCAGCTGCCTGGAGTGCCACGACGGCACGCCCGCAGACCCCGCCAGCTATATCGCTCCCCCGGCCCCGGTCACGCACCGGCTGGCCGCCTGACACACGAAGGACACGACCCCATGGCCCAGGCCCTCGCCACGTTCCACGAGCCCCCGCGCCCGTCGAACCTCCAGATCCGATACCTCACCGTCGGCGGCTCCTACGTCGACGTCACCGGATCCGGCTCCCCGCACGACAACAACCGCTGGAAGTGCCACGGCTGCAAGGACGGCGACGACATCTACACCCACCACTACTTCTTCGAGGCCCGCAGCAAGGCCAACGACCACGCCAACCTGTGCCGCGCGATCCCGCTGACGTGACCGCCCGCCGCCCACGTACCGCCCTGCTGCTCGCGGCCGCCGCGCCCGTCACCGTGATGGTGGCCGCCGCCGTGCTCACGGCAGGCCACTGGCGCCTGTACGCCGACCGGTACCGCATCGAGGTCACCGCCCGGCCCCGGTCGGACTGCCCTCACTGCCACGGGGCCGGCGGCCGGTGGAGCGGCGGACCCTTCCCGGAGATGGAGGCGTGCGGCTGCTGGTCGGCCCGACGCGAGCTGAGCATCCGCCTGCTGTCCGTCCCGGCCTGGCCGGACGAACCCCCGTTCTGAACTGCCTCGACCCCGACCACACCGGCCGGGGCCGAGGCCAGGGTGACCGCGCATCGGCAAAGGGCCGGCCACCCCGCTCCCTCACCCGTTCGAGATCAGGAGAACCCAGCATGACGCATCGCCCCGCTCTCTTCGCCGCCGTCCTCGGCCTGGGCCGCGCCGCCTCCAACATCGGTGACCACTGGGTCCAGAACGACCACTGCGCCCGGGTCAAGGCCGCCACCGACGCCAAGCCGGTCCTGATGCCCGCCGCCGACCCGGACGCGGAGCTCGTCGCGCACGGCACCCGGGACGGGATCAAAGCGTGCGCCTGGCACTGCCTGACCTATACGGCCACGCAGGCCCTCGTGGTCGGGGCCGGCGCCCGTGTCCTGGGTATCCGGCTGCACCCCGGCGCCGCCGCGGCCGCGCTCGCCCTCTCGGGCGTCACCCACTACATCGCCGACCGCCGGGTCCCCGGCGGCGTCTTGGAGCAGCTCGCGACCAAGACCGGCAAGGGCAACTTCTTCCGCCTCGCCGACCACGGCCTCAACGGCGCGTACGCGCTCGACCAGGCTTGGCACGAGGGCTGGGAAACCCTCGCCGCGCTGCTCGCCACCACCAAGGCGACCAGCCGGTGACCACCCCATCCCGCACACGCCTGGAACGCGTGCGCGCCTCGGTCGGCATCGCCTGCCTGGCGCTCCAGCAGATCCAGGACGATCTCACCGCCGACAACGTCGACCAGGCGGAGCTCGCCGCGATCCTGCGCGAGCTCATCGAGGACACCGACCCGCCCGGCGGCCTCCTCCCCGTCCTGGCGCAGCTGGTCACCGTCGCCGCGCAGCGAGCCGAGCACCTCGAGCCCGACCGCGACGGCGACGCCTCCCACTACCTGCACGAGTCCGCCGCCCTGATCACCGACAACGCCGGTGCGCGCCTGCTCTGGGCTGCCCGCGCCCTCGACCCGCAAGGAGAACTCGCATGAGCACGCCGATGAGCACGCCGACCTTCTACCCGGAGATGCCCGAGCACAGCCTGGTGATCCTCATCGGCCCCAGCGGGGCCGGGAAGTCGACGATCGCGAGCACCTGGCCCGCTTCGCAGGTGCTGTCCCTGGATGCGCTGCGCGAGGTGGTGAGCGACGACGCGGGCGACCAGGACGCGACCGGCGACGCCGTCGCCGCCCTGCACCTGCTCCTGGAGGCCCGCATGCGTCGGCGCCTGTTCACGGTCATCGACGCCACCAACGTCACCCGGGCCGCCCGGGAGCCGCTGCTCGCCGCCGCCAAGCGGCACAACATGCTCCCCATCGCCGTCATGGTCTCCACGCCCGGCTCCGTGTGTGTGGAGCGGCAGGGCCCGCGGCCGGCTAACCGCACCGTGCCGGACGACGTGGTCCTCCAGCAGCGCAAGGACATGGTCAACTCGCACCGCAGCCTCAAGGCCGAGGGTTTCCCCGAGATCGTCTTCTCCGACAGCCTCTGCCGGCTCCTGCCGTACCTGGAGCGCCTCGGCGAGAAGCGCACCGCCGACCTTGGACTGGACGACGGCGACGGCCTGGGCAACCTGCTCCTCGTACGCCGGATGTTCGGCGAGGAGATCCTGCCGATGTGGCGGTGGAAGCTCGGCTCGAAGGCCGCCGACGGAGACCGCGTCGCGGAGATCCGCCTCGGCCAGCAGTACCTCACCCTCGCACTCCGGACGAACGTCGACGGCGAGGGCGACTACGGCTTCGACGTCGCGTTGCCCTGCCCGCACGACGACGAATGCACCGGCTACGCCTGGGCGCCCGCGTACAGCGTCACCTGCCTCGCCCGCGCGCTCAACGGCGACCTGGACGACAGCGAGGACATCATCTGCTCCGTCCACGGCGGTTTCGACAACGCGGACCAGGAGCCCGACGACCACGCCGCAGTGCTCCGCGAGACCGCCGGGACCGCGCGATGACCTTCCTCCAGGAAAGCAGCAAGCCCGGCTGGAGCGACTGGGAGCTGGCCCGCATGGCAGTCCACCTGCGCGGCTTCGCCACGCACGCCGACGACCCGCAGGCCGACGCCGCCCGACGCCTTGAAGACGCGTTCACGGCAGACGAAGTCCGTCGGGCGGACGCCCTCCTGGAGGCCAGCAGCCAGGACACCGACCGCCTCACCGCGATCGAAGCCCGACTCGGCAAGGACGCCACCAGCGATGAGGCGTGGCTCGTGCAGCAGCTCACGACAGCGTGGGCGCGGCTGGACGAGCTGCGGGACCGGATCGACGGCGGCGGCAGCCTCATGGCAAACACCCATGTCGCCAGCGCCATCGACTACGTCCGCGGGTCCCGGCCGTGAGCCGCGCCGCCGACGGTCCTCACCCGCACCCACTTACCCCGGCGGAACTGCCCGCCGGTGACGCGTGGCTGTACGGCTGCGACGAATGTCAGCTGCCGATCCAGGGCGGTGCGGCTGGCCTTGCCGCGCACCGCCGCACCGTCCACGACCCCCGCCGTGACTACGGCGACCGCCGTACCCCCATCACGATCCGGCTCGACCTCGACTTCTGACCCGCCCGGCACGCCGAAGGAGACCCGCCCATGCCCATGTCCGCCGCCGCGAAGGCGTACTACGCCGCCCACACCCAGGCCCTGCGCGAGCACGGCGCCATGAACGCCGCCCGGCTCTGGCCGCGCCAGGCCCTGCAGTACACGACCGTCAACGGCGCCCGCTTCCTGCCATTCCCGTCCCGGATGCCCGTCCGGTCTGTGGCGCCGGCCGTCCACTCCGCCCTCAAGAAGCACACCGTCCACGAGTACGACGTCACCGCCCGCGACGGCTCCCCGCTGCGCATCGTCTACATCCGCCACGCCCCCGGCACCTGGTCCGGCGGCGAGGACGTCATCGACGTCTACGAAGTCCCCGCCGAGAACCCGGTCGTGCTTAGCGGGTGATGGTCCTCCGTGCCGCCCCGACCCCTGCCGATCCAGCCGGGGCCGGGGCGGTCGCAGTGGTCCCTCACCACCGCGAGCACGAGAGGAGTTGGACGTCATGACCGAGCGCTATTTCGAGGTGGACGTCCCGATACGGAGCACCGACACGGGCCTGCGCGGCGTGCACGTCTTCACCGGCCGGGCCGACAGCGACAGCGCCGCCCTCAAGGCCGCGCACGAGGTCTACGACGCGGCCCACACCGCGGCCCAGGCCGGAATCGAGATGCCCCACGGGCGCCCGGACGGCTGGGGCGCTTGCGGCTACCGGCCCGGCTGGGAGCTCGACTGGCCCGCCGCGACCGCCAGCCCCTGGAAGAACCCGTACAGCTGGCTCAACTCCAGCCCGATCGAGCTGTAGCTCTGCCCCAGGACAGCCGCTCTGCTTGCTGGCTTCGACGGCTGCCCTGGGCCCATCCATCCCGTACGAGACGAGACGGAGACCCCAAGTATGTCGCCCCTCCTGCGCGTTCCGGCCCGGATCGGCCAGCGCATCCTCCTTCTGACGACCGCCGCCGTGCCGTTGACCGGCTGGGCCCTCCACGCGGTCGCGCTGCACAAACAGCTCGCCGCGACGAAGCGCGACCCGCTGACCGGCCTCCTGCGCCGCGACACCTACACCGCCCGCGCCCGGAGCCTGGTGGCCCGCCACGACGACGTGGCCGTGGTCATGGTCGACGCCGACCACTTCAAGCGGATCAACGACGAGTTCGGGCACGCGGCCGGGGACGCCGTCCTCGCCGCGTTCGGTGCCCAGCTCAGCACCTGGGCGGGCCCGCGCGCCGCCGTCGGACGCCTCGGGGGCGACGAGTTCGCCGTCGTCCTGAGGCTGCCCGCCGACCGGCGCGAGCAGCACCTGGAGCAGCTGGTCCGGCTGCTGCGCAAGCCGGTCGTCCTGGACGACGGCCGCACGCTCGACGTCGCCGCCTCGGTCGGCGCCGCGACTCCGGACGCGATCGGCACCCGTGACCTGTCCAAGCTCCAGCGGGCGGCCGATGCTGCCCTGTACGACGGCAAGCACACCGGCCGTGCGGTCCTGGCCGCCGCCGCGCACACCACGGTGCCGTCCATCAACGGCCGCCGGGCAGGCCGGCCGGGCACGGCCGTGTGGGGGCGGGCAGCATGAGCACCGCGATCCTCCCCGAAGGCGACTGGATCCGCGGCATCACGATCCGCCAGCCCTGGGCCACCTGCATCCTCGCCGGGAAGACCACCGAGAACAGGCCCCGGCCCTGGCCCTGGCGCGGCTGGGTACTCCTCCATGCCGGCCAGAAGCTGGAACGCCCCGCCCTGCGCGACCCGCTGGTCGCCACCGCGATCCGCGGCCGCGAGCTCCCCCTCGGCGCGGTCATCGGCGTCGCCCGCCTCACCGACTGCCACCTCGACCAGGGACCCGAGCGCTGCACCAGCCCCTGGGCGCAGCGCGAGGCCCACCACCTGGTCCTCACCGACGTCCACGAACTCGCCCTGCCCGTGCTCGCCAAGGGCGCGCTCCCGGCCTGGAAGCCGGCCCGCGACCTCGTGGACCAGGTCCTCGCCCAGCTCCCCGACCTCCGACTGGAGGCCACCTCATGAGCAGCAGCCCGCAGGCCGACCCCGACCAGGCCCTCGCCTACCCCGAGCCCGCCGCCCACCCGAACTGGCACCGGCACCCGAGGCCGGCACCCGCACCGCTCACCCCGGACCGCCAGCGACACAACCAGGAACTGCTCCTGCTGGCCCTGCGTACGCACCGCCCCCACACCCACCACACCCTGGCAGAGGCGAGCTGATGGACAGCATTCCGATCGGCATAGACGGCTACCTCGACACCGAACCCGTCCCCGGCCCCCGGGATACAGCCCGATTCCGGCTCATCTCCTCCCCCACCGAGGACCTGAGCGAGGAGTCCGTGCTGGCCTGCGTGACCGGTGACCCGTTCATCGTCCACACGGTCCTCACCGAACTCCGGCCCGGCGACTACCTGCGCGTCGCCGGAGTCCTGACCCTCCCGGCCCGCTCCAACGGCGCCGTCCAGCTCCAGGTCGAAGCCCTCGAAGTCCTCCAGGAAGTGCCGCTCACGCTCCCGGAGACCGCCGACGAGACCGAGGCGATCGACGAGCTCACCTTCGACCGGTCCGGCGCCTACGTCGCGGTCAGCAGCAGCGCCACCCCGGCCGTCCAGCTGTGGACCGAGGCCGGCACCTGGATCGGCATCGTCACCGACCCGGCCTCCATCGAAGCCCTGATCGCCGCCTTCGAGAAAGCCACCCGCAAGCCCTGACCCGTCCTGCCCCCACTCCGTGAAGGAGCACCAGCCCATGCCCCGCCTCTCCATCAAGGTGGAACCCCTCCACGCCGACGGCACCGTCTGCCTCCACGCCGTCAGCCCGTCCGGCAAGCCCCGCGACCCGAACTCCGGGTGCACCGGCCGCCGCTCGTACCGGGTCCAGTGCAGCGCCTGCGGCACCGTCGGCACGCCGCACGGCCTGCGCGTCCTGGCCGAGCCCGAACAGACCAAGCACCGCGGTCAGCACCAGAAGGCCCTTGTCGCGCGCTGACCACCGAACCCGCCCGCCGTTGACGGCGGCAAGCAGCACTACCCCTGTTCGGCCCGGGGCGGCCGCCGGCTACGAGCCCGGCCGCCCCGGAGCCCCTCCCGCCACGAAGATCGGAACGCGATGCTCACACAGCTCTGGGTCGGTACCTACCACGGCGCTCACGACGGACAACGCGTCGTCGTCACCACCACACGTGACGACGAACAAGACCTCCCCTACGGCCTGGAGTGCACCTGCGGCCTCACCCGCCGCTTCACGGATCCCGTCGGCATGGACCGCGCCGCCTGGCGCCACACCCACCCCACCCTCTGGGACCGCTGCAAGCAGCGTCTCCGAGGAATGCGCCGAATCCGCCCCACCCACGAGAAGGAGACCACCCGGTGAAGCGATACTTCCGCCGCTGCGGCACGCCCGGCGCCCTCAGCTCCGAGGACCAGGCCGTCGTCGACGCCTACCGCGCGATGCTCGCTGCCCGCAAGGACCCGCAGCCCTGGACGCCTGGTACCGGCGGCGACATCGCGGTCCGCGTCGGCCCGTTCGTCGAGCGCGCCCACCCCCGGCCCGGAGACGACCACGGCCCCGACCTGATCGCCGTCGCCCTGGTCCACCCCGACACCCCGAACGCCGCAGCCCAACTCCACGGGCACCAACTCGGCTACACCGGCAAAGGCTGGCTGCGCTGCGAGACAGCCACGATCCTCGGCGCCTGGGAGTCGGCCTACACACCACTGACCCACGCAGCGGCGGGCCTCAAGCTGCCCGACGACATCGGCATGGCCCCCGCGCACTACGGCGTCCACGTCGAAGCCCGCCGCGACGACGGCACCAGCTACACGCTCCTCCGGCTCGGCCCCTACACCCAGACCTGGCTCGCCTCCCACGACGCCGACCGCCTCAACACCAAACTGGAAGGCCGGGCGGCCACCGTCATCCCCGGGTTCACGGTCACCGCGAAAGGCGCCCCGTTCGACGTCAGCGACCACGAGAGCTACAGCGACCCGTACGAGGCCGACGTCGCCGTGCTCCTGGCCGCCGCCGTCGCGGGGGTGAGCGCATGACCACTGCCCTGTACGAGATCGAGACCACCGAGGCCGCCGACGGCACGAGGCACCCCGCCGAACAGATCTGGACCCCCGGCGAGGACGCCAAGGCGTATGGCTTCCTCGCCCAGGGCGGCGTGCACATCACCGGCATCGGAGGGCCGACCGACGACGCCTTCCCTGCTGCTTTCGTCACCCTCGGACACCAACAGTGGGCCGTCATCGTCGAGGCCGCAGCCACCTACATGGACCGCGTCCACGGGTGGCGAAACCTGCACCTCTACCCCGGCGATGACCCGGCAGAGGCCATCCCCCGCATCCCGCGCGCCGTCCACACCCACGCCGTGTTCCTCAGCCACCCGCACCCCGACCACCCCTGTGGCTGCGAGTGGGAGGACACCTGGCGCTTGGTCTACGCCCCGCCCGCCGAGCCCGGTGCCATCCCGATCACCGTCATGCGGCACCCGGCCGCCCAGGCGACAACCGCCGCCATACCCAGCCCCGATCAGGGGCCGGTGCCCGCGGCCTGGGCGGCCTGATCCTGAACTCTCCACCAACCAAAAGCCCTGCCACGGCACGTGCCGTGGCAGGGCTTTTGGTGTTTCCGGGCCAGCAGGAGGCTGGGCGGACGGCTGCCATGCCAAGCGGGCGGCGGTCGTCGACCGGATGTTTACCGTGTAAACATGCACGGCCCCGATCTTGAAGCCCAGAGGCAACGGCGTCGTGACACCGCATCCGCAGTAGGCGAGGGCCCCCAGGGCGATGCCCCGCGCACTCCAGACGATGTTTACACGGTAAACGTGTACCGCAGGCCGCCCTCAGGCATCAGCCATGAGCAGCAGCGTGAGCTCCTCGCGGTGTTCAGCGGACATGTGTGCCCGGAGCTGTGCGTTGAACCATTGAGGGTCCGTCCACGGAAGGGCGGGAACCTCGGAGGAGTCCGTAGCGATGTTTACCGTGTAAACATCCACCGGCGGAACGGTGGGGGCTCCCTGCTCTCCGGACGGCTGGCCGGGCAGTACCACCGAAGGCGCCGGCGTTCCGGGGTCCTTGCGGTCCCGCCGGACTCGGGGCTTCGCCGGGGCCTTCGCGGCGTTCATGGCGATCTCGGCCTCGGTGCGCTGCTGTACGGCCGGCAGCCCGCCGATGCGACGGCCTTCGCGAACGCCGAGCTCGCCAGACTCCACCTTCTCCTGGAGGTCTTCCGGGAGCTTGAGGAGAGCGAGTCGCTGGGATACCCAGCCTGGGGTCTTTCCGAGCCGCTTGGCCACGGCCGACTGAGTTCCGTGCACGTCAAGCAGCTCTTGGACGGCCTTCGCCTGGTCCAGCGGGGGAACGTCCACACGGTGAACATTGGCGATCAGGGCCGCTTCGAGGATGTCGGCCGCACTGGCCGCGAGGGCGTCGTTGACGTCGATGCGGAGCTCGGCTAGGCCGGCCGCGTGCGCGGCAGCCAGGCGCCTGTTGCCGTCAATGACGACGTACTCAGCCTCGCCGATCGCTTCGGCCTGGTCCGCGTGGACGGTGAGGAAGGCCGCCGTACGCACGACAGCGACCGGCTGAAGTTGACCGCGGTCCCGAAGCGAAGCGGCGGTCTCCTCGATGTCGGTGAGCTCGTCGCGCGGGTTGAACGGGTTGTGCGCGAGAACGGACAACGCCACCGCCGCCGGCGGCCGCTTCCCTTCCCCGGCCATGATCTGCTGTCGGGTCCGCACACGCCGCGGGGACGGCTTGCTCTCCGTGCCGTCCTCGTTGATGTCGAAGCCGCGGGTGACTCGCTGGGGAGAGGTGGTCATACGGCGAGCTCCTTCGCAAGATCGCGCATTGCCTGGGCGTGTTCGCTGTCGGGGGCGTACTCGAGCAGCGGGATCTCCCCGTCTGCTGCCTCCCTGCCTTCCTTGAGGTCGCCGATGACGGCGAGGACCGCCGGGGAGGTACTCCTCTCCCACTGGTCCTTGTTCTCCTTGACCAGCTTGCCGCGGCGGCTGTCGTACGCATTGACGACCAGACCGAGGTAGTCGATCTGGATTCGACCCTTGCGGCAGAGGTCTTCCTTCTGGGCCCTCAGCAGCTTGAAGGCCCTGTGGGAAGCCTTGTTCGCCCAGACCGGAGTGATCAAGCCGGACCGGTCGGCGAGCTCCCCGTCCCGGCGTCGCACGTAGTAGAGCGCCGTGTCCATGTTCAGACCGAGGCTGGGCGGGCCGTCGATGATGATGAGGTCGTAGTCCTCCTCCAGCGGCTCCAAGGCCCGCTCCAGGGCGGCCTCGCTGAACGACACCTTCGAGAGGGACACGTCGCGGAGGAACGCGTCGTCCGAAGCCGGCAGCAGATGCAGCCGATCACCAAACCGCTTTTGGTCCAGGGCGACGAGCAGGTCGCGGATGTCGCCCTTCGCGCTGCCCTCCATGTGCATCAGGAGCGTCTCGACGTCGTCCTCGTACATCACGTCCTCGAAGCCAAGTTCAGCCGTGAGATGGCCCTGCGGGTCGTAGTCGACGAGGAGGACGCGCTTGCCAGACTCGGCGACGGCCTGAGCCACACCGGACGAGATGAACGTCTTGCCGACGCCGCCCTTCTGGTTGGCGACTATCACCCGGGCGACCGGCTGCGCGTGCAGGGGAGCAGTGGGGGAGGGATGGTGCTCCAGCCAAAGCGTCACGGCCTGGGCGAGTCCCTGGACGTAGGTGACCCCTCGGTCTCCGCAGACCGACTTGAAGTTCTCCGGTTCGCCGGGCGGCAGGAAGGTTCCCCACGTCTTGGCCTTGGCGGTGTCGACCTCGGGTACATCGGAGGCCAGGTACCACGCCTTGATGGCGTGCTCGGTGGCGTCCTGGATGTCCATGCCGTGCTCGAAGGCTCGGATCTTCAGGAGTCTGCGCAGCTGAGGAGTGAGGGAAGTGATTAGTTTCTCTCGCCCCCCATTCTGGGTTGGGATGCTCATGCGGCCGAACTTTACTAGGTTCCAGCCGTGATGACGGAAGGGACACCTCCGAATTCATACGATCCTGTGGCGACTCCGTACTGAGCACAGGCACCGAGTCCGCGAGAGGTTCGTTGCCCCGTGGTACGGCAGCCGTGCCAGGAGTACGCTCGCGACAACGACGTGCGGTCCGACTCGCTGCCTGGACACGTGGAACTCGCGCTAGCCCCGGCGCCATTGTGTTGGGGTGCGACGACCGCGTTGGCAGTCAAGGTCTCTAACGAGATCAGACCGTGGGGCCTGCGGCCGGCCCCGAGCAAGCGCCTGAGGGACACCTACGGGTGAACCTCGAAAGGGCACTTGTTCTCAAGGTTCCACCAGGCCGCACCAATGCGCCCGGGGGCAGCTACGAGCGCAGTATCAGTTGGCGCGCCCACCGTACGGGTGAGGAATCCCGCAGCCGTGCCGCGGAGCTCCAGAACGGGTGGCATAGTAGCCGCCTGGCCTTCAGGAGGCCGTCGCCCGCAGGTACGCCGTCCGACCCGGCCGCCACATTTACCGCAGGCGTGAAGGAGCAAGGCCCCGCCCCAAACACCCAGCGCAACACACCGTGTCCGATCGAGACCGTGTGCGCCGGGGTCGGACAACGGCGCGCGGAAAGGCACTCTCGATGAGTCACGGATCCAACCTCACGCAAAAGGCTCGGTACCGCTCGCACTGCACCGGCACCGCCCACCAGGCCGTTATGCAGGAGCTCCAGGCCACGGACCACCAGCACCCAGTGCCGGACGCAGACCGCGATCAGGCCCGGCTGGAGGCAGCAGTCTTCGAGCGCCTGGGCGGCACGGTCGACTACTGCGCGCACCCCGCCGGCATCGCGCACCTCACTCCGCGGCCCACCCACCTGACCGTGGCCGTGGACAGGAAACTCGGCCCCCGACACCGTCTGTACGAGCACTGCCTCCAGGCTCTCCTTC
The DNA here is from genome assembly GCF_053609185.1 of Streptomyces sp. NPDC054956. Taxonomy (NCBI): domain Bacteria; kingdom Bacillati; phylum Actinomycetota; class Actinomycetes; order Kitasatosporales; family Streptomycetaceae; genus Streptomyces; species Streptomyces sp. NPDC054956. The sequence continues at coordinate 21,303 of NZ_JBSGXB010000046.1, forward strand.
CCATCCAATACACGGGTCCTGACGAAGTGGAGGGTCCGGGCGGCATGGTAGGCGTCCGACTGCGCTCCATCGACGGGGCCGGACTACACCTTGGACTTGCAGGCACAGACGCCCAGGTCACCCTGACTGGTCCCACTGAACAGCAGTGGCGCGCGGCCATCGCCAGCCACCGGGAGTCGTTCCGCCAAGAGCCCTACGACCTTCTCTGGGAGGCCGCCGACCTGACCCGCCCCGAAATCGACTACATCGCCTCGGACCCAACCTGGTGGGGGGAGCGCGACGAGGCCGCGTGGGTTGCCAGCGGCCTGCTGCGCCGGATCGGCCTCTTCCATACCGTGACCAAGCCCTTCTGCGTCAGCTATTGGCAGCACGGCCTGGGATGGAAGGTCGAGCTGCGCTACGAGCACGAGGTCCCCGTCGACCACGATGCGGTCATCGAGCACCTGACTCATCCCCGGTGGGGGATGAACGTCCAGGTCAAGCGAGACCACTGCGCCTGCAAGCCCTGCAACTGCGACGGGGGAGCAGAGCGTATGTGCTCGTTCACCCTCGAACCAGGTGTCCCTGGCGGGGAGATCGGGCTGCGCTTCCGGCGCACCCGGGCAGGCTACGACGCTTCGGACGCCTATGGACGACTCGTCAGGGCGGGAGCATCGCCGGCCTGGCTCGCACAGGCCCTCCCCGCCCACCACGCCTCCCTGGCCGGTACGCAGCTCCCTGAGTCACCTCTTCAGCGGCTGCGGCCGTGACTCCCACCTCGTTCCCGAGCTCCTGATCGCGGCCCAGGACGTCGACCCCGACCGCCCGGAGCCGCAGGACCAGCCCCAGCCGGCATTCGACGTGGCGGCGCTGCGGGCCCTGAAGGCATCGCGGACAGACGTGGAAGCCCTGGACTTCACCGCCGAGCAGCTGCGCCGCGTGACGGACGCCTTCACAAAGGCCGGCGACGGAGCCCGCACGAGGACGAAGAAGTTCGCCGACCCGGAGGATGCCCCCGCACCGAACCCGGTGCGCGAGGACGACCAGCAGACGCACCGCCCGCAGCAGCCGGACCGACATCACAGGCCAGGAGCCGGCCGCTGAGTGCATCCGGTGCAGTGCACTCGATGCAGCCGGTGTCCCACCGACGATGTCGTGCACTCTCCGCATGGATGCTCGACATCGTCCCGGAGTGCACGACATCGCGATGACGATGCACGACATCGCCGGGACGATGCCGTGCATCCACCCCGGTGCCCCTGCCGCGTTTCCCCTTGACACAAGCCCGTGACTCTGTTGGCCAATTCAGCCGTGAGCGCGGGCGACACCAGCGCAGGCCAGCACCTTCGTGGCGTCGGCGTCGAGGAAGACGATGAACGTCCATGCCTGATCTGCTGCTCTGATCTCGCCAGTGCGGAGAAGTTCCTCTCCCGTGGCTTCGAGGATGTCGATCGTCTCGTCGAGACCGAGTGCCACCAGGCCGCGCCTCTGCCCGATTCGGCGGCGGATCCGGTAGGTGTTGAAGTGCCGGTTGGCGGGGACCAGGCCGTCCCAGACCTCGAAGATACCTCCGGAGAGCAGAGCCTCCCGCGCAGGACCGCATGCCGATGTCTGTTCGGCGAACATCTCGCAGAGGTCATCACGTGTCATGCGCCAACCCTGCCGGGCCATCGCTCAACCGGGCAACCAAAAGGCGCAGCCACAGCCGTGGCCGTGAGCGAGTCCACGTCGTTGATCTGATCATCCGGCGGCGTCGCCGGGGGCAGCAGCGTCGGGGAGGCGTCAGTGTCGCTGGGGACGAGCGGGTCGGGCCGGATTCCGGAAACTACGCGGAGGATCGCCGAAGCCGCCTTGCCTCAGGGCAGCACGGCGATCAGGGTGCGTGATGCGCTCGGCGAGCTGTTCCGTGACGAGGACTTCGCCGACCTGTTCCCCCAGCGGGGTCGGCCGGCGCTGTCTCCGGCGGTTCTCGCTCTGGTGTCGATCCTGCAGTTCGCTGAAGGCCTGTCCGACCGCCAGGCTGCCCTGGCTGCCAGGGCACGTATCGACTGGAAGTACGCCCTCGGCCTGGAACTCGAGGACCCGGGGTTCGACTACTCAGTGCTAAGCGAGTTCCGAGATCGGCTGGTGGATGGCAGCGCGGAGACCCGCATCACGGACGCCGTGCTGGCTGCTGCCTCGGAGGCTGGCCTGCTCAAGACTCGCGGCCGCCAACGCACCGACAGCACGCACGTGCTGTCAGCAGTCCGCGGATTGAACCGTCTGGAACTGGTCGGCGAGACCTTGCGGGCGGCCCTGAACGCGCTGGCCGCGGCCGCACCCCAGTGGCTTGTCGAACTGGCCGACGACGAGTGGTTCAAGCGGTACTCCTACCGGATTGAGGACTACCGGCTTCCGCAGGCAAGGACCGAGCGCATCGACAAGGGCAACGAGATCGGGAACGACGGGATGCGCCTGCTACACGCCGTCTTCCACCCGACCACACCCGGATGGCTTCGCCAGGTCCCCGCAGTGGAGATGCTCCGTCGGACCTGGGTGCAGGAGTTCCACATCGAGGACGAGACCGTCATCTGGCGCCACCCGAAGAACATCCCGCCTGCCGGTCAACGCGTGGTCTCGCCCTACGACAGCGCCGCCCGCGCCGGATCCAAGCGGGACACCGACTGGCAAGGATGGAAGGTCCACATCACCGAGACGTGCGAGCCCGACCGGCCCAACCTGATCACGCACGTGCTCACCACGACCGCCCCCGTCCACGACGTGCAGGTAACCGACACCATCCATGAGGGCCTCGCCGAGCGGGACCTGCTGCCGGCTGAACACTTGGTCGACTCCGGCTACACCGAGGCCCGCGTCCTCGTCTCCGCCCAGCGCGACTACGGCATCGAGATCGTCGGACCGGTTCAGGGCTCCGCGGCCTGGCAGGCCAAGGACGAAGGCGGTTTCACGCAGGAGAATTTCACCATCGACTGGCAGGCCCAGGAGGTGAGCTGCCCCAACGGCAAGCGCAGCGGTGGGTGGTCCGCCAGCACCAGCCAAACCGGGAGCCCCGTCATCCGGGTCTGGTTCTCCATCAACGACTGCGAGCCCTGCCCCGTCCGCAGCCAGTGCACACGCGGTGCCGGCAGGATCGGCAGACGTCTGACCTTCAGGAACCGTGAGGAACTCGAAGCCCTCCGCAAGGCACGCGAAGAGCAGAAGACGGACGAGTGGCGGCGGCGCTACCAGTCCCGCGCGGGCATCGAGAGCACGATCTCGCAGGGTGTCCGGCAGATGGGGCTGCGACGTTCTCGCTACCACGGCGCCGCCAAGACCCACCTGCAGCATCAGTTCACGGCGGCAGCCCTCAACCTCACGCGCATCGACGCCTGGATCACTGAGACACCGCGGGGCAGCAGTCGCACCTCCCACTTCCGCCGCCTGCGATTGGCCCGAACCCCTTGACCATGGAACACCGGGCAGACATTCCGGACTGCATCTCCCCTTGACACACCACGTTCCCCCTTGACCACGCACGTCGTTCCAAGAGCTGCCCAGTGGAATTGGCCAACAGAGTCACAAGCCCGTGTCAAGGGGAAACGCGCCGCACCGGGCTCCCCCGGACCGCACCGCGCCCACCCGATGCGCGCCACTTCCACCCGCCGGCCATCCGCGGCGCGCATCGTGCACCGAGCGGATGTCCATCGGGTGGAGGCCATCCGATGGCGCCGCCGAGTGGATGCCATCGGATCGAGTGGAGGTCACCGAGTGGATGGGTGCGAGCTGCACCGGGTCCATCCACTCGATGTGGCCGGTGCCCGGCTACCGGTGCGTACCGGCCGTGTGTACCGTGCGGGCCAGCTCAAGGCGCCCGTCGCGTATCACCTCCAAGGCGCACGCGGCGTCCTTCGGTTCGGGGGTGAACACCTGGGCGACGAAGTGCGCGATGCAGCGGGCGATGTCCGGCGCCGCGCTGGCGGGGCAGCGGTCGGCCCACGAGCTGATCGCCATGAGGAAGATGACGCCGAGCTCGTCCAGGACGAAGGAGTCGGCGTTGATGTCGTCGACGTCGTCGGGCAGCGCGGTCACCGGGAAGACGAGCTCCTCCGCGATGGCGACCAGCAGGCCGATGTGGGGGAGGAGCTTGACCGTGAGCCGGTCCACGGCGTCGTCGTCGGCGGCGTCGACCGCCAGTACGTAGTCGAAGGCGAGCTGTACCTGTGCCGGGGTCAGCGCGCGGTGGACCGGCATGTTCTCGTGCATCAAAGGCTCCCGTCGTACGGTCACCGTGTGGGTCACGGTGATGTCTCCGACAGGGTGAATCCGCGGGCCTGTGGACAGCGGCCGGAGATTTCTCCTCCCCCGTGGAAACGGACAAACCCTGCGGACAAGGGGCCTAAGCGGACCCCCTTGTCCGGCGTTCCGCTCGACGGCGGGCCCGTCCGCTGACCCCTTGTCCGGGTCCGGCGCACGGACGCAGCCGCCGCGTTTCCCCTGGACACGCCCCGCTGCTGGCCACCGTAGACCGCGGTCAAGGGGTCCTTCTGCACGCTCTCCATCCACGGCCCCGGTGTGGGGCGGTGAAGGAAGCGAAGGAGATACGACGATGGAGACCATCCACCGCCGTCCAGGACGCGGCCCGCTGCCGCCAACCCGGCCGCACGCCGAGGTAGGCGCGGACAACCCCCACGTCGGCTGGGCATGCCGAAGGGGGCTCCTTGAGGGGGCACTTCGGACCGTCCTTTGGAACCCCCTTGGGTGCCTGACCCCCGGCAGGGCGGGAAACGTGCTGGTCAGCGCGCGAATCGGCGCGAAAACCGCGCCGTCACAACCCTCTTCTCTCCTCTTGTTGTCCGTATTGGAGGAGAGCATCGGGTTCCGGGGGGCTCGGACGCCGTCCCCGGCGTGGCGCGGCCGGCAGCGGCTGGCCGGCGGCCGGTCGCGAGCAACGAGGGAGCACAGCTGATGGCGGGCAAGCGGAAGACCAACCCGGCGGGATCCACGAACCGTTTCCGCGGCGATGCGCTGCGCGTGCTCGGAGCGCTGAAAGTCGCGACGGCCGATCAGATCCAGCGGATCGGCGCCCCGCACCTGACTTACCGGCACACCGACAAGGGCACCCCGTCCGAGCAGAAGACCGCCCGGACCGCCTCGCACACCGGAGCGCTCTCCGACATGCGCAAGCACGGACTGTCCGAGACTGGCGGTGCCACCGAGACGGGGGAGAGGCTGCGGAGCCTGACCCTCAAGGGCCTGGAGGCCGCCTCCCACGAGCTGCGGCGCCCGGTGACGGAGATGGGCTCCACCGCCCGCGGTGCAGGCTCCAGCGGCGGCTCCCACCCGATGGCCGTCAACGAGACCGTGATCGCGATGCTGCGCCCGAAGCCGGACATGTCCAAGCTCGCCGAGGATCCGCCCGAAGTGCGGGCCGCGGCCCAGGCCGCCGTCGACGCACCCGGCGGCATCGGCACGATCGCCTCGTACTGGACCGAGGTCCCGCTGCCCGCCACGGGCCTGTGGAACGCACCCGGCAAGGGCGGCGCCCAGGCCGACATCGTCCTCATCGCCCCGCAGGACAAGATGCCGCTGCTCTTCATCGAGGTCGACAACTGCCACGAGACCGCAGACGAACTCGCCCTCAAGCTGGAGAAGTACGCCCGCTTCTTCCGCAGGAGGATGAAGGAAACCGACGGCAAGGAGCGCCCGATGTGGCGCACCCGCTGGACTGCTCCGGACACCTGGTCCGGTGACAGGACGCACCCGCCGGTGCTGCTGGTGTTCAACCGCGTCGGCGAGCGCAACCCCAACCGCACCATCCCGCGCCTGATCGATCTCACCCGGCACTTGTGGGAGGGCGAGCGGCAGAGGGGCGGCTTCCACGAATACGACGGGCGGATCCCGATCATCGCGACCGGGCTGACCAACCTGCGCGAGCACGGACCGCATGGCCCGGTGTTCCTCCGCTTCGGCCGCGACCACATGGAGCCCCTGTGGGATGCGGTCGGCAATCCCCGTCGTGAGGCGGCCGAGGCCCGGGTCCGGGAGCAGGCGAGGGCCCACCAGGAGGAGTACCAGGCACAGCTGCGGCGGGCGGCCACAGCGCAGGCGGAGAGGAAGGCAGCCGAGCGTGAGGCACGCCGTCCCGTCTGTGCCGGCTGCGGGGCACGGTTCACCGACGAACGCTGGGAGACGGCGGGCGCGACGGACTGGGGAACCCCAACGGATACCCACCCGCACCTGTGCGACAGCTGCAAGCGATGGGCCACCCTCGACGAGGGACAAGCCGCCCGAGGGCATCAGGACCATGGGCTGGTGCACGGTGGGGCTGATGAGCCCGACTTTGAGCGTGAGGCGTACCGGCCTGTCTGCACTGAATGCGGGGCCCAGTTCACCGACGAACGGTGGAAGGCGACCAAGCGCGTCGGCTGGGGCGTCGCCTCCTCAGAGCCCCGCCCGTCCTTGTGCACCCACTGCGACCACCGGTTCGTCACCGACGTACACGGAGCCTGGCCCACCCGGTACCGGGATGAGGAACAGGAACAAGAGCAGGGGCAAGACCAGGACCTGCCCGAACCGAAGGCCGGTGGTTGGCTCTCCCGCTTCCGCCCTGGGCAAGCCTCCTGACCAACGGGTAAGCCTCCTGGTAGCCGGGTTGGGCAAGCCTCCGGGATCGTGGGCAAGCCACCCCCGAACGGGGCTTGCCCACGGCCGCCGCAGCGCGGCGAGCTGGAACTGCGGGACGGCGGTCTCCCGCACGGAGTCGGCCCGGCCCGCGCGGCGCTGTCAGCATCCCTCGCCGACCCAGGGGAAAGGTTGCACCGGAGGGTGGTTGAACCGTTGCCTGGACCGAGCGGCTGGGCAAGCCCAAGGGGACCCTGGGCAAGCCCGTACGTGGGAGGGGCTTGCCCAGGGCCGACGACCTGCGCGGGTCAGTGCCGGTGGCGCCAGTGCTGGTGGGCCTTGAGGACTTCGTAGCTCCATGCGGTGTGCGGGCGGGTGCCGGCCGGGCTCGTCCAGCCGAGCTGTTCGGCCACCGCCGGGAACCGGGGGTGCATCTGGCGGTCTCCGACCGTGACAAGCGCGGACAGGAGAGGTTCTCCCTTCCGGCCGTCTTCGTCGACCAGCCACAGGAGCACGCACCGGTCGTCGGCGTGAAGGCGGGGCAGGGCTGGCAGGCGCTTGTGGATCTGGGGCCAGGTGGTGGTGGAGCCAGCGCGGGCGGTCTGCTCCAGCAGTGGCCGCAACTCGGTCGCGATCTCCCACAGCTGTCCGGTGCCCAGGAGCGCCGGCTCTTCCCTGCGCGGCGGGCGGGCCTTCACGACCGGCGCCAAGTCCGAGGCCGGGGCCGGTGTGGGCGCTGACACCGGGGCGGGGGCCTGGGGCGGTACGGAGGAACGCCGGGGTGCCGCCGACGGCGTGATCTTCCGGCGCGGCGACCGGACGACGGAATCGCTGGCCCAGGCAACGTCCGGCCGCACCTTGGGCGTGGCGGCGAATGCCTGCTGGGGCTGTGACGGCACGGACTTCAGGGGAGCTGCGGCGGCCTGGCGGCGCTCTTCCTCCCGCCACCGGCGGGAGCCCAGGATCTCCTTGAGGTCCTTCAGCTGTGCCCGCTGTTCTCGGGTCTCGCTCGGTGGAGCTCCGGCTGCCTGCTGCCACGCCAGGGCGAACAGGTCGGCTGCGACCGCGACCGCGTACCGGTCGATGGCCCGCTTCAGTTCGGTCAGGGTGTGATTCAGCGTGCGGCGGACCGTGGCGATCTCCATCGCGGTCCTTGGGGCCCGGCCTGTGGTCCGGCGACGGAAATCCGTCTGCCACGCCGCACCACCGCTGAGCCGCACCCGGTTGTTCCCCAAACCCGTACTCCCCCCGAGGTGCACAACAGATCCCCAAACGGTCGGGTAGCCCGCCACCCAGACGCAAGAGATCGGCCAGCCAAGAACGCCGTACGGTCGACCTCCCGCCGCGTGATTGCCGGAGAGGCTTGCCCAGCCCGGCCCGCCGGATGCCGCACGGGCTGGGTGTGGGCCGGATAGGGGTTGCACCGGAGGTTGCCTGGACAGGGGGCTGGACGGTTGCTTTCAGCGGGGGACCGGGAGGAGGACCGGAGGTGTGAACCCCCGAAACCGCCTGACCTCCGTTTTCCCAGGTCAGCCACTGTGGGCAAGCCGGTTTCGGAAAACGACACCTCTTTACCCCGCGATAGCCGGGGTGAAGAGGAGCCTGTTCGAGGCCGGGGCGGCGGTCTGTGGCCAGCGGCGGAGGGCCAGCCGTTCGAGACCGGGGCACGGTCCCCGTCGCGGCCTCTGCTTGGCCAGGGCCGCACCCAGTGCTCCCGACCGTACTCGCCACCCCGGTCAGGTTCCGCCCCTCCTCCAGCCCCGGCATGACGAGGCCCCCAGCGCGGAGCATCGGGGGCCTCCCAGGATCCTGTGCCGGTCAGGACAGGAAGTTCTTCTGCCACTGGAGCGAGTCCATGCTGAGTGCGGCGTCGGCGAGGGATTTCGCTGAGGGGGCCTTGAGGGAGGCGAGGCTGGTGTCGATCCAGTTCTGCGTCCATCGCCCCCGACCCCTTCGGGGCACGGCGATACGCTCCTGGGAGGTCATGCTGCCGAAGGGGACAACCGATGTTCGTCACCACGCGAGAGATCACCCTGCGCTTTGAGGCGACCCACGCCTTGCCCGTGTTGCCCCGGTGGCATCACGAGCACAGCATCCACGGGCACCTCTACGAGCTCGGGTTCGAAGTCTCCGGACAGGCTGCCGCCACTGCGGGCGAGCACGAGCCAGCGCTCCAGGAGTGGGCCGTAGACGAGCTGCATGGACGGCACCTGAACGACGTCGTCGAGAGGCCGACCGCCGAGCTCTTCGCCGTGTGGGCGTACGAGCAGTGGATCGATCGGCTGCCGGGCCTGTCCGCGGTGCGTGTCTCCGAGACCCGCGACACGGCGGCGACCTACCGCCCGGCGTGACACCTACCCCGACCATCTGCTGTCCGGCCCCCTACGGCCCATCTCGTCCTGGGCGCAGGATGTCGGCGTAGATACGGGCCCGGACCCCGGGCTCGCCGGGGTCCCTGCGCACCGGGACGATGCCCGAGGTTGCCCACCGCGCCTCCAGGCCGGCCATGACCGCACGGACGGTGTCCTCGTCGCCGCCGGTGATGTCCAGCACCACCAGGCCAGGCTCCGAGATGTGCTGCTCGTCGATCTGCTTCATCTCCCATCCGACGACGGGGGAGGGGGGAGCGGTTCGCCAGCGGAGCAGGATGTACCCGTACGAGCGAGAGCGAGCCGCCGGAACCCAGCAGCAGAGGCTGGGGTTGTACCGGGAGGGCGGCTGAACCGTTGTCTGGACGGTTGCTTTCAGTGGAGGACCGGGAGTGTGACTGGAGGTGTGCCCCCCCCCCGACACTGCCCACCGTCCAACTGCCCAGGGCAGCCCTGGTGGGCAAGCCTCTTCTCGACGATGACACCTCTTTCCACGCGGTAGCCGTGGGAAGAGGAGCGCCCCTACTTCCGGCGGGCCGCAGCTGACAGGGGTCCCGTTTCGGGTCCTCTTTGGAGTCCCGTTTCGGGTCCCCTTCGAGGTCCCGTTTCGGGTCCCGTTTCGGGTCCTGTTCCATTCGCGCCGATGAGCACCAAACAGGCAGGTCACAGGCCCAGAGAAAGGCCGGAGGCACGCCGACTACTTCCTGTGGAGGGGGTCCTGGAGAAGTCCGTACCCGTACCGGCGTCCGCTGCGGTCATGTCGCGGCGCTGGCGCGCCTCACTCCGCGGCCGGCGGCGATCACGCCCACCGCATCCCGGCCTTGGACAGCTGCTCCACCCGCTCTGGCGTCAGCGTGGCGGCCCGGCGGCGCTGGTTGTCGACCCACATCCCGAGCTTCAGCTCCACGTCCCGCTGCTCCTGGCCGTCGCCGATGGCGATCGTCTCGACGTGCTTGCGGGGCACCACCAAGTGCCCCTCGCGCTTGAAGAACTGGGCCGCGGCTGCGTAGTGCATTGCCCACTTGTCCGCCTGGCTGGTGCGGGCCTTCGGCTTCTCGTCCTCGTCGGCGGGCTCGATCCCGAGGATCTGCGCGCACATCCACTGCTGTACGGGGGTGAGCTGGTCCCACCCGTGTCGGACCGAGGTGACCCACCGTCCGAGGTCCTCGCCCTGGCGTACGACCTGGCCCGCCACGGTGGGAAGTGTCTGGCCGGTGTCGAGGTGGAGGCGGACGAGGTGGAAGCAGCGCTGCCAGGTCACCGGCCAGTTCGGGCACCAGGAAGGGTCGATGTCCTCGAGCTGCTCGCGCCGCTTGTGCGTCATGGCCCCGGCCGAGGACTCCACGGGCAGGCCCTCGGCACGCCGCTGCTCGATTTCCATCCCCTTCCGGGCGGCGACCCGTGCGTTCTTCAGCCAGATCCCTACGGCCGCGCCCAGGTAGGCGGCGTCGACCGGCGCCAGGAGGTGTCCGTGCTCGGCGGCCCACCCACGCGCGGCGGCCAGTCCTTCGTCCCAGGCGACGTCGAAGTGGGACCAGACCATGCCGAGCTTCTCCAGCTGGGCGACGCGGTCTTCGTCCATGTCGCCGCGGTTGTAGAAGCGGCGGGCGTCGGCGGTCCACTGTCCGAGCGGGAAGTTCGCCAGCGTGGCCGGCCATCCCGCCTTCTTCGTCTCCTCGGCGGCCGGGACGCGGAACGTGAACGGGACGCGGAGGTCGCCGTGGGCGCGGGCGTAGATGACGGCGGCTTCGACCCCGCGCCGCCAGTGTTCGTGTTCGGGGTTGAGGACGCGCAGGTTGATGAACGCGGCGAGTGCGGCCGGGTCGCGGGGCGTGGAGAACTTCAGAAGGGCCGTGGCGGGGGCGCTGACGCTCCCGGATCCGCTGCCGGTCCCATTGCCGCTTTTGCCGTTGCCACGTTCGCTGACGGGCTTGTAGCGGCTCGGGGCCTGCTGTTCGGCGAGGGTCTCCACGATCCGCGCGTCGTGGGCTCGGAGTGCTTCGAGGAGCTTGGCGAGCCCGCCGTACGCACGGGAGGTCAGCATGTTGTCGGCGGTCTCGCCGGGTCCGAGGAGGATCGGCACGACGAGGGAGGCGACCTTGCCCTCGCCGGGCTGCATGCGCAGGGCCCGGCCGACGGCTTGGACGAGGTCGGGCATGGAGCCGCGGACGTCGGCCCAGTAGACGGAGTCGCAGTTCTTGGTGTCGACGCCCTCGCCCAGGACCTTCACGGACCCGAGGTAGCCCTTCTCCACGACGGTGCCGTCCGTGGCGATCCCTTCGGCGAACTCGGCGAGCACGCGACGGCGGTGGAGCGGCTTGTGCTCGCCGCACAGCCAGTCCGCCCACACGGTGGCCGGGTACAGCTCGGGGTCGCTGGCGTGGAGCTGGGCCGTGACGTCGGGAAGGCCGGCCGCGAAGGCTTCGGCCTCCTTCACCACGTGGTGGAAGACGAGCGTGCGCCGGAAGTTCTCCTCCGCCGACGCCTTCACCAGCGCGGTCTGCAGCGCCGCGAGTCGCGCCCCGCGAACGGTGTCGGAGCGGCTCTCGGCGCCCAGGATCTGTGCGGCCTGGAGCTGGGTGTCGGTGACGTCCACGCAGACGACCTGGTAGGGGGCGCAGATGCCCCGGTCGATCGCCTCGGAGAGCGACAGGGTGAAGCACCTGCCGCCGAACGGGCCGTCCGGATCATCGTCCATGCTCGCGACCAGCTCTCCGGGTGAGCCGGCCTCGTCCTCGTCTCCGAGCTGCCACATCCGGGGTGTGGCCGTCATGTACAGCCGGCGCAGGGCGGGGATGCGGGTGTTGTCGTGGATGACCGCCCACGGCTTCCCGATCCTGCCCGACGTCCGGTGCGCCTCGTCCACGACGATGAGGTCCCAGGCTGCGAGGCCGGCGTTGTGGGCCTTTTCCAGGGTGCCCAGGCCGAGGGAGGCGTACGTGGCGTACACGGTGACCTTCTCCAGGCCCCTCGTCCACTCCACCAGCTCGTCGACGTCCGTGGTGTTGGGGAAGGAGACCTCCTCACCCCGCAGCGAGGACACCCCGATCATCGGGCCCCGGCGGCCACCCTCGCGCCACGCGGCCTCGGTTTGGGCGAGCAGGTCCAGCGACGGCACGAGCACCAGCACACGGCCCGCGTGGAGCTCCTCCGCGCTGCGGACCGCCACCCGGGTCTTCCCGGACCCGGTCGCCATGATCACTTGCGTTCGAAGCCCTCGTTCGGGCACAAGTGATCTTGCAGGCAATTCGAGGGCACGGAGGACCGCGTCAATGGCTTCTCGCTGGGCCGCCTCGCGCTGATCAGAGCGGTCTGTGCTCGACATTTTCGCCTGCCTTCTCCTGGGGTGCCGTCCGGTCGATTCGAGCGGCGGGAAACGGAAAACCTGCACGTAGTAGGAGCCGCAAGGGCTACGGTTGGACTGACACAATCGGCTGGTTGCTCTTCCTCACCGGAGCACCGGCAAGGCTCTTGTGGTGGATCTCGATAACCTCCAAGATCGGTCCTGGGTGGTGTGCTCTGAGTCCAGAGCTTATCCCGATATAGAAAATGACGCACATAGATTGCGAAATTCCCCCTAACGTGGCGTGAAGCTGTTAGTCTGGTCTTATCGCAAGCCACGCAGGGACCTTGACGGCCCCTCAATCCAGCCCCTTCGGCCTTGAGTCCGACCTCCTTGCCTCTACTCCTTCCCCGACGGCGCGTCACCCCCTCTCCTCTTGCTGCCGCTTGTGCCGTAGGCCCCGGGGTGGGTCGCGCGGAGCGTGGCCCACCTGGTCTGGCCTTGGCGAGTGGCTGGTTGGGGGCGGGGTTGGCGGGTGGAGCGGAGCGGAGGCCACGGGTCGGCCGGAGGCCGGCCTCCGGGGGGCCGAAGGCGCCCCGGTTCCCCTGCGGTTGGCGGGATCGCGGAGCGGGCCCGCCTGGCGGTGAGCGGAGCGAGCCGCGTCCGCTCACGCGGAGCGTGAGCGGTGGGAGGTGCGGAGCACCGACCGTCCCTTGCCCAGGGCCGGTGTCTTATAAACAAAAACCAGCCCCCCACACACCATTGCCTCTCGGTT